>NZ_BDLP01000250.1:0-6511 GCF_001950415.1 Roseomonas sp. TAS13 | reverse complement strand
GCCCGGCGGCGGGTGGCGCGGGTCCGGCACCTGCCCGGGAATGGCGAAGAGCGGCTCGCGCCGCTGCCCCGCGAGGTCGAGGCGCGGCACGGAGCGCATCAGCCCGGCGGTATAGGGCATGCGTGGGCTCCGGAAGAGCGGCAGCAGTTCCGCCTGCTCCACCACCCGGCCCGCATACATCACCATCACCCGGTCGGCGATCTCCGCCACCACGCCGAGATTGTGGGTGATGAAGATCATCGCCATGCCGGTCTGCTTCTGCAGCCGGGCGAGGAGTTCCAGGATCTGCGCCTGGATGGTGACGTCCAGCGCCGTGGTCGGCTCGTCGGCGATCAGCAGCTCCGGCCCGCAGGACAGCGCCATGGCGATCATCGCCCGCTGCCGCATGCCGCCGGAAAGCTGGTGCGGATAGGCGGACAGGCGCCGCTTCGGATCGGGGATGCCGACGAGGTCCAGCAGCTCCGCCGCCCGCCCTTCGGCGGCGCGCCGGCCGACCCCCTCATGGAAGCGGATCGCCTCCGCGATCTGCGCGCCGATCGTGTGCACCGGGTTGAAGGAGGTCATCGGCTCCTGGAAGACCATGGCGACCTTCGCGGTGCGCATCGCGCGCATCTCCTCCTCCCGCAGGGCGAGGAGATCCACCGTGTTGCCGTCCTTCCGGCGCAGCAGCACCTGCCCCTCCACCCGGCAGGCGGGGGCGGGCGGCGTCAGGCGCAGCAGGGCCAGGCTGGTGACGCTCTTGCCCGAGCCGGACTCGCCGACCAGGGCCAGGGTCTCACCCCGGCGCACCTCGAAGGATACGTCCTGCACTGCCGGCAGCGCGCCGAAGCGGACGTTCAGCCCGCGCACCTCCAGCACGTTCTCCGCCGGCATGGCTCCCGGCGCCGGGCCTGCCGCCGCGCCGGTCTCCGGCGCGGGAAGGGTGGCGGATCGGGTCACCGCCCCGCCGCCCGCGGGTCCAGCGCATCGCGCAGCCCGTCGCCCAGGAAGTTGAAGCAGGTCACCGTCAGCGCGATCACCGCTCCGGGGATGATGGCGAGCCATGGGGCGCTGCCGAGATAGGTCTGCGCGTTGTCGAGCATGTTGCCCCAGCTCGGCGTCGGCGGCTGGATACCGTAGCCGAGGAAGCTGATGTAGGATTCCGCCAGGATCGCGTGCGCCACGTTCAGCGTGGCCGAGACCACGATCGGCGCCAGCGCGTTGGGCAGAAGCTCCCGCAGCATGATCCGCGTGTCGCCCGCGCCGCTCGCCTCCGCCGCCACGGCGAAGTCGCGCTCCCGCAGCGCGCGGATCTGTGCCTCCACGATGCGCGCCACTTCCATCCAGGCGGTCAGCGCGATCAGGACGATGATGCTCACCACATCCGGCTGCACGAAGGCCGCCAGGGCCAGCAGCAGGAAGATGCTGGGAAAGCAGAGCATCGCATCGACGAAGCGCATCAGCACCGCCCCCACCACCCCGCCATAGAAGCCTGCGACGAGGCCCACGCTGATGCCGATCAGCATCGACAGCGCCATGGCGGCGAAGCCGACGGCGAGCGAGATGCGCCCCGCCATCAGCAGCCGCGCCAGCGTGTCGCGGCCGAGCTGGTCGGTGCCCAGGACATGCGGCCCGGCGAAGGGCGGCGCGAAGCGGGCGCGCAGGTCGATATACAGGTCGTCATAGGGCAGCAGATGCGGCCCGAAGGCGCAGAGCAGCACCAGGACGAGGATGGTGACGGCGCCGAACAGCGCCAGCCGGTGCCGCAGGAAGCGGCGCAGCGCCGGGTTGCCGGCGCGGCGGGCCGGGGCGGCGGCCAGGGGGGCAATCGTGGCATCGCTGGGCATGGCGCAGCCGCCTATTTCAGCCGCAGGCGCGGATCGGCCACGCCATAGAGCAGGTCCGCCATCAGGCTGCCCAGCAGCACCAGCACCGCGGTGAACATCAGGATGCCCATCACCACCGGATAGTCGCGGTAGCTGATGGAATCGAGGAAGAGCCGCCCCATGCCCGGCCAGGTGAAGACCGTCTCTGTCACCAGGGCCCCGCCCAGCAGGTTCGGAAGCTGCAGCCCGGCCACGGTGATCATCGGCAGCAGCGCGTTGCGCACCGTGTGGTGCAGCAGGATGCGCCGCTCCGGGATGCCCTTGGCCCGGGCGGTGCGCACGAAGTCCTGGTGCAGCACGTCGATCATGGAGGAGCGCATGTAGCGGCTCCAGATCGCGGTGGAGACCAGGGCCAGCACCAGGGAGGGCGCGATCAGGTGGTGCAGCTGATCCAGGAAGGAGCCGTCGCCCATCGTGTAGCGGTTGCCCGCCGGCAGGATGTCGAGATGCACCGAGAAGATGAAGATCACCACCAGCCCGAACCAGAAGGTCGGGATGGAGAGCGCCACCATGGAGCCCACCGTCACCAGCATGTCGAAGAAGGAGTAGCGCCGGATCGCGCTCAGCACGCCGAGCCAGCAGCCCAGCACCATGGCGATCAGGGTGGAGGTGACCATCAGCTCCAGCGTCGCGCCGAGATGCGAGCCGATCACGGCGAGCACCGGCTGCTGGTCGCGGTAGGAACGGCCCCAGTCGCCCACCAGCATCCGCCCCAGCCATTCCAGGTACTGCACCGGCAGGGGCCGGTCGAGGCCGAGCTGGCGCTCGACGCGGGCGATGTCCTCCGGCGACATCTCGCCGCCCGCCATGAACTGCGACATCGGCCCGCCGGGCGCCAGGTGCAGGATGGCGAAGCCGATCATCGAGACCAGCAGCAGCAGGACCAGCGACTGCAGCAGGCGAAGGGTGAGGTAGCGCCTCATCGGGCGCCGCGCCCCGTCTCAGCCCCCACCGCTCAGCGAGCCCAGTACCAGGTCGCGATGTTCCAGCAGTTGGACTGCACGTTGATGTTCGGCTTGTAGCCGACCAGCCCCTCCTTGAGTCCTTCCACCGGCGCGGGCTGGTAGATCGGCAGGATCGCCAGGTCGTCGCGCACCAGGACCTGCACCTTCTGGTAGGCGGCGCGGCGTTCCTCGCGGTCGAAGGTCGCCGTGGCTTCCTCCAGCAGCCGGTCCACCTCCGGGTTGGAATACTGCATGGTGTTGGAGCCGGCGCCGCCCTTGGCAGGGATGGCCTTGCTGCTGAAGCGATAGGCGCAGTCCGGGTCGTTGCCAGTCTGGTAGGTGGCGGAGACCAGCACCGACTGGTACTTCGACATGGTGAAGAACTCGCCCCAGATCACCGCCGCCGGCATGTTGGCGATCTTCATCGAGGCGCCGATATTCTGCCAGTCCTGTGCCAGGAGCTGCTGCACCTGCTCGCGCAGCGGGTTGCCGGCGGTGGTGGAGGAGTTGAACTCCAGCCGTACGCCGTTCTTCTCGCGGATGCCGCGCGCGCCGCGCTTCCAGCCCGCCTCGTCGAGGATCCTGTTGGCGGCCGCGGGATCGTAGCGATGCGCCGGCAGGTCCGCGTTGTAGGCCCAGGACTGGCGCGGATAGAAGGATTCCGTAGGCTTCGGCAGACCGTAATAGACGATGTCGGTAATCGCCTGCTTGTTGATGCCGTGATACAGCGCCTGCCGCACCGCCTTGTCGGCCAGCGCGGGGAATTCCAGGTTCGGCGCGATCGCCTCCACCTGTTGGCTGGGATTCACCGAGAGCACGAGGCCCTTCAGCTTCTTCGCCTCCTCGTAGAAGTTGGCGAGGATGCCCTGGGTGCCGGCATGGTCGATCTGCCCGGTTCGGAACTGGGTGTAGAGCACCGTCAGGTCCGGGATGTACTTGAAGACCAGCCGCTCCAGATACGGGCCCGTGCCATGGTACCTGGTGTTGGCCAACAGGGTCAGGTGGTCGCCCGGCACGCGTTCGCCCCAGCGGAAGGGGCCGGTGCCGACCGGCGCGTTGCTGAAGGGTGCGGTGTTGGGATCGGAAGCCGAGGCCAGCAGGTGCTTCGGCACGATGAAGGTCCAGGCCAGCAGGGAGAGATAGGGCGAATACGCCTTCTCCATGCGCCAGGAGATCTCGTGCGGCCCCTTGATCGTGATGTCGCGGACGAGATTGGCGCCCAGTCGCGTCCTGGCCCGGAAGGCCGGGTTGTTCAGAAGGTCGATGGTGAACTTCACGTCCTCGGCGGTGAAGGGCGTGCCGTCATGCCAGGTGACGCCCTCCTTCAGCCTGATCGTCCAGGACAGCCCATCCCTGGAGATGCCGCCATTCTCGACCGAGGGCACCTCCTTTGCCAGGGCCGGCGTCAGGTTGCCGTCGGGATCGACGCCCCAGAGCGGGTCGAAGAGGTTCCACCAGACGCCCTGGTCCACCTCGATGGCGGGCATCAGCGGGTTGAAGACGGTGGGTTCCTGCGACAGGCCGACCACCACCTGCCCACGTGGCGCGGGCGGCGGCGGCGGGACGTTCTGCGCCCGCGCGCCGGTCACGGCGAAAGGCAGTGCGGCACCCGCCCCGAGAAGGAGGCGGCGCGGCAGGCCGAGGCTGTTTTCGCGCGAGCGAGACATGACGGATCCCCATCCGTTGCTTCGCCGGCGACTGGTCAGGCTCCCGAAAGCTTGGCCGCCCTTTTCCCGTGGTTCCTGAGGCAGGAAATCCCGGCCGGCGTTGTTGGGGTGGAGCTTGGGCGTGGTGTCGCCGGCCTGTCAATCCGGCCGCACGCTGCAATTCCGTTCAACCGGGGTATGCGCCGGAAGCTTTCCGCCCGTTTTCCGCTCAACCCGCCAATGTTGTTAGCAGATGCACAAAACGAAAACAGGCTTGACCCGGCGCCGCTCATGATGAACATATCTGATCTATTCATTCAAATATGAACAACGGCGGCCAAGACAAGCCGTCTTATCCCGGACAGGAGCGGACATGCCCGGTTCCCCCATCGGCATCATCGGCGGCGGCATCGGCGGCCTCGCTGCCGCCATCGCGCTGCACCGCGCCGGGCGCGAGGTCCTGGTCTTCGAGCAGGCGCGCCGGTTCTCCCGCGTCGGCGCCGACATCAACCTGACGCCCAACGCCGTGCGCGCCCTGGACGGGCTCGGCATCGGCGCGGCCCTGCGCGAGCATGGCGCCCGCCCCACGCACCGCGTCAGCCGCGACTGGGACACGGGCACGGAAACCTCGGTCCTGGCCATGTCCGGCGAGGCGGAGGCGAAATACGGCGCCCCGCAGCTCACCCTGCACCGCGCCGACCTGCTGCGCGCGCTGGAGGAGGCGCTGCCCGCCGAGTGCATCCGCCTCGGCCAACGGGCCACCAGGATCGCGCAGGACGCGGCGGGCGTGCATCTCGCCTTCGCCGACGGCACGCGGGCCACCGTCGCGGCGCTGGTGGGCGCGGACGGCATCCATTCCGTGGTGCGCGCCGCCCTGTTCGGGGAGGAGCAGCCGCGCTTCACCGGCGTGGTCGCCTATCGCGCCGTGATCCCGCGGGAAAGGCTGGACCTGCCGGGGCTCGACCGCTTCACCAAGTGGTGGGGGCCGAATGCCGCGAGCCAGATCGTCACCTTCCCGATCAGCGCGGGGCGGGAGACCTTCATCTTCGCCACCACGCCGCAGGAAAGCTGGCGCGAGGAATCCTGGACCACGCCCGGCAGCGTCGAGGAGCTGCGCGCTGAATATGCCGGCTACCACCCCGAGGCGCGGGCGCTGCTGGCGGCCTGCGACAGCGTGCTGAAGACCGCGCTCTACGAACGCGACCCGCTCCCGTCCTGGTCGCGTGGCCGCGTCACGCTGCTCGGCGATGCCTGCCACCCGATGATGCCCTTCATGGCGCAGGGCGCCGGCATGGCGGTGGAGGATGCCGTGGTGCTGGCCCGCTGCCTGCACGAAGGCATGGCCGACATCCCCGCCGCCCTGCGTCGCTACGAGCGGGCGCGCCTGGCGCGCACCGCCGAGATCCAGGTGGCATCCCGCGGCAATGCCTGGCTGCGCGCCGGCGGCAATGCCGACTGGGTCTATGGCTACGACGCCTGGAACGTGCCGCTCGACACACCGCCCGCGGCGGCGGCCTGATGCCGGCCGAGATGCCGGAGGAAGCACCGGGGCACCTGATCTCCCCGGTGCAGCGTGCCGTCCGGCTGATGGAATACATCGCGGAGGGCGGCCCAACCGCGAATCTCAGCGAGGCCGCACGGCGCACCGGCATCAACCGTGCCACGCTGGCCCGGCTGCTGGACACGCTGGAATACGAGGGCGTGCTGGAACGGGCCCCGGGCGGCGAGTACCGCCTGGGCCTGCGCTTTCTGGGCCTCGCCGCCTCCGCCCTGGCCTCGCGCGACCTGGTTTCCCTGGCGCGGCCGGTGCTGGCGCGGCTGGCGGCGGAAACCGGCCTCTCCTCCTATCTCGTCGTGCTCAGCGGCGGCGAGGCGCTCTACCTCGCCCGCGAGATGCCGGACACGCCGCTGGTCAGCCATATCCGCATCGGCAGCCGCGTGCCGGCGCACCTGACCACGCCGGGCCGCGTGCTGCTCGCGCCGCTGCCGCCGGCGGAAAGACGGGCACGCCTCGGCTGTCTCTTGATCACATCTACGCACAGCCCCACCGTAAGGC
>NZ_BDLP01000249.1:0-6531 GCF_001950415.1 Roseomonas sp. TAS13 | reverse complement strand
GCCCCCGGGCCGCTTCCTCGACGAAGACCGTGGTGGCGTGCATCAGGCTGCGGCCGCTGTACATGCGGAAGCGGAAAGTCCAGGCGGCATAGCCGAGCGGCACGCCGTCCCGCTCCACCAGCAGGGCCCAGGCCACGGGCGGCGCGCCGAAGAAGGCGCGCCGCAGGTCGTCCTCCGTTGCGGTCACCCGCTCCGGCTGCCCCTCATGGGCCGCCAGCGCCCGGGTGAGGCGCAGCAGCACGGGGATATCGGCCGGAACGGCGTCCCGCAGCAGCGGGGTCACAGCATCAGGCTCAGCGGGTCCTCGACCGTCTTCTTGAAGGAGGCCAGCCATTCCGCCGCCAGCGCGCCATCGACCACGCGGTGATCGACGGAGAGCGTGCAGGTCATGACCGTGGCGACCGCCAGGGCGCCGTCCTTCACCACCGGGCGCTGCTCCCCGGAGGAGACCGCCAGGATGCCGGCCTGCGGCGGGTTGATGATCGCCGCGAAGTCCTTCACCCCGAACATGCCCATGTTCGAGATGGAGAAGCCGCCGCCCTGGAACTCCTCGGGCTTCAGCTTACCGGACTTGGCGCGGGCGGCGAGGTCCTTCATCTCGTTGGAGATGGTGGCGAGGCCCTTCTGGTCGGCCTTACGCACGATCGGCGTGATCAGCCCTTCCGGGATCGACACGGCCACCGAGATGTCCACGTCGTCGTACTGGATGATCGCGTCGTCGGTCCAGGTCGCGTTGACGTTGGGGAACTTCCGCAGCGTCGCCGCCGCCGCCTTGATCACCAGGTCGTTGACCGAGAGCTTGAAGGCGCCCGGCCCGTCCTTCGGCGCGCGGGCGTTCAGGTCGGCGCGCAGCTTCAGCAGCGCATCGAGCTGGATGTCCATCGAGACGTAGAAATGCGGGACGGTCTGCTTGGATTCCGACAGGCGGCGCGCGATGACCTTGCGCATCGAGCTGTTCGGGATCGCCTTGTGCGGGGCCGTGATCGCCGGGGCCTTGGGCGCGGGCTTCGGTGCCTCCGCCTGCGGCGCGGCGGCGGGAGCGGCGGCGGGCTGGGCCGCGGCGGCCGGCTTCGCGGCGGCGCCACCCTGAACACCCCCCTTCTTCTGGGCCGCCTCGATATCCGCCTTCACGATCCGCCCGTTCGGGCCGGAGCCCTGCACGGCGCCCAGGTCGATCCCCGCCTGTTCCGCCATGCGGCGGGCGAGCGGCGAGGCGAAGACGCGGCCGTTGGAGCCGCCGCCCGCGGACGCGGCCGGCGCGGCCTCGCCCTTGGGCTGCGGCGCGGGGACCGGCTGCTCGGCGGCGCCCGCCACCTTGCCGCCGGCTTCCTTGACCGCTTCCAGCGCCGGGCTGCCGGAGGGGGAGGTGTTGCCCTCCCCTCCCTTCCCGTTGGCGGCCGGGGCGCCGGAGGGCACCGCCTCGCCTTCCTCGATCATGATGCCGATGGGCGCGTTGACCTTCACGCCCTCGGAACCGTCGGGCACCAGGATCTTGCCCAGGACGCCCTCGTCGACGGCCTCGAACTCCATCGTGGCCTTGTCGGTCTCGATCTCGGCGAGGATGTCGCCGGACTTGACCGTGTCGCCTTCCTTCTTGAGCCAGCGCGCCAGCGTCCCCTCCGTCATGGTGGGGGACAGGGCGGGCATCAGGATGTTGGTGGCCATGCGGATGCGCCCCTTACTTGCGGTAGGTCACGGATTTCACCGCGTCCACCACCTGCGAGAGATGCGGCAGGGCCAGCTTCTCCAGGTTCGCGGCATAGGGCAGCGGCACATCGGCGGCGCAGACCCGGGCCGGCGGCGCGTCGAGGTAGTCGAAGGCCTCCTCCATCACCCGCATCGCCACCTCGGCGCCGATGCCGGCATAGGGCCAGGCCTCCTGCACGATGACGAGGCGGTTGGTCTTCTTCACCGAAGCCACGACGGTCCCGGTGTCGAGCGGCCGCAGCGTGCGCAGGTTGATGACCTCCGCCTCGATCCCCTCGCCCGCCAGCTGCTCCGCCGCCTGCATCGCGAGGCCGACCTCGATCGAATAGGCGACGATGGTGACGTCCTTGCCCTCGCGCTCGATCTTGGCCTTGCCGATCGGCAGCACGAAGTCCTCGGCGGTCGGACACTCGAAGGTCTGGCCGTAGAGGATCTCGTTCTCCAGGAAGATGACCGGGTTCGGGTCGCGGATCGCGGCGCGCAGCAGGCCCTTGGCATCGGCCGCCGACCAGGGCGCCATCACCACCAGACCGGGCACGCTGGCATACCAGGCGGCATAGTCCTGGCTGTGCTGCGCGGCGACGCGGGCGGCGGCGCCGTTCGGGCCACGGAAGACGATCGGGCACTCGATCTGGCCGCCCGACATGTAGCGGGTCTTGGCGGCGGAGTTGATGATCTGGTCGATCGCCTGCATGGCGAAGTTGAAGGTCATGAACTCCAGGATCGGCTTCAGCCCGTTCATGGCCGAACCCACCGCGATGCCGGTGAAGCCGTGCTCGGTGATCGGCGTGTCGATCACGCGGCGCGGGCCGAACTCGTCCAGCAGGCCCTGGGAGATCTTGTAGGCGCCCTGGTACTGCGCGACCTCCTCGCCCATCAGGTAGACGCGGTCATCCGCCCGCATCTCCAGCGCCATGGCGTCGCGCAGCGCCTCGCGCACGGTGGTCGGCTTGGTCGGGCCCCAGTCCTTCTCCGGGGCGATCGGCTTGGCCGAGGCCTCGGGGCGCTCGGCCGCGCCCTTCTCGGCCACCTTCTTGTGGTCCTCCGCCTCCTTCGCCACGCCGGTATGCGCGGCGGCAGGGGGGGCAGGCTCGGTCGGCTGGTTGCTGTCGGAGCCCGGCGCGGCGGGCTTCGCGCCCTCCCCGCCACCGTCCAGCTCCGCGATCGGGGCGTTGACGCTGACGCCCTCGGTGCCCTCGGGCACCAGGATCTTCGTCAGCTTGCCCTCGTCCACGGCCTCGAATTCCATCGTGGCCTTGTCGGTCTCGATCTCGGCGATGATGTCGCCGGAGCGGACCTCGTCGCCTTCCTTCTTCAGCCAGCGCGCCAGCTTGCCCTCGGTCATCGTGGGCGACAGGGCAGGCATCAGGAGAGTGGCACCCATCTCAGCGGCTCTCCACCATAACATCGGTCCAGAGTTCGGATTCGTCGGGTTCGGGCGAGGTCTGCGCGAACTCGGCGGCATCGGTGACGATGGCCTTCACCTCGTCGTCGATCTTCTTCGTCTCGGCCTCGTCCACGCCGAGCTCCTGCAGCCGCTTGCGCACCATCTCGATAGCGTCGTGCGTCTCGCGCATCTGCTGCACCTCGTCGCGGGTGCGGTACTTGGCCGGGTCGGACATGGAGTGGCCGCGGTAGCGGTAGGTCTTCATCTCCAGCAGGTACGGGCCCTTGCCCTCGCGGCAATGGGCCACGGCGCGCTCGCCGGCCTCCCTGACCGCCAGCACGTCCATGCCGTCCACCTGCTCCCCGGGGATGCCCCAGGGCGCGCCGTTCTGCGACAGGTTCTTGGAGGCCGAGGAACGCTCGACGCTCGTGCCCATGCCGTACTTGTTGTTCTCGATGATGAACACGACCGGCAGCTTCATCAGCGCGGCCATGTTGAAGCTCTCGTAGACCTGGCCCTGGTTCGACGCGCCCTCCCCGAAATAGGTCAGGCTGACATTGTCGGTCTGGCGGTACCAGTTCGAGAAGGCCAGGCCGGCGCCGAGCGAGACCTGCGCGCCCACGATGCCGTGGCCGCCGAAGAAGCCCTTCTCGACGCTGAACATGTGCATCGAGCCGCCCTTGCCCTTGGAATAGCCCGTGGCGCGGCCGGTCAGCTCCGCCATCACGCCGCGCGCCTCCATGCCCGTGGCGAGCATGTGGCCGTGGTCGCGATAGGAGGTGATCACCTGATCGCCGGGCTTCAGGCACATCTGCATGCCCACCACCACGGCCTCCTGGCCGATGTAGAGGTGGCAGAAGCCGCCGATCAGGCCCATGCCGTAGAGCTGTCCCGCGCGCTCCTCGAAACGCCGGATCAGCACCATGTCGCGATAGGCCTTCAGCAATTCCTCGCGCAAGGCGGATGGATCCTTGGACTTCCCGCGGCGCTGCTTGGAGGTCGGTTCGACGCCCTGGATCATGGGGGCCCTCTCGCTGCTGTCCTGATGGGCTATCTGCCGGTATTCGCGGCGGCAGCCTCAACTTGGCAGATACGCGGGAGACGGCGCGCCCGCAAGCGCACCCAAGCAGCCGGACAGGTCGTAAGTAATTGATGCTGCATTGCAGCAGGAGATTTTTCGTCCACCTTTCCATCATTCTTCAATGAAAGGGGAAAGGCGGCCCTATCTATACATTTAAACTTCTAGATGACCGGCGCGAAGACTTGGCGGATGCCACACCATGTCTTTTTGCGGCGCACAAGAACCCTTCCGGACGCGCTGCCCGTGGGCACGGGCGGCGCGTCCGGGCAGGCCGCGGGGCCTGCCCGGACGCGGATGGATCAGAACAGGCGCTCGTTGGGTCCGTAGGGAATCACGATCTCATCCTTGCCCACGACGTTCAGCAGGGCACGGGCGCGCTCGTCGAGCATGTCGCGGTCCAGGTGCTCGGCCCGCAGCCCGGCGACCCGGCGGTCCATGGCGTCCCGCTCCGCCTCGGCGAGGCGAAGCTCGCTCCTGGCATCCTCGATCTGCGCCATGCGCACGGCCCTGGCTTCCGTGCCGCGCGAGCCGCTGATCGCGTGATGGGCGAAATAGGCGCAGATGGCCAGAAAGACCGCCGGCAGCACAGCCCCCTGCAGGCGTCTCTTGATCGACTTCAACATGGTTGATCGCCCCCCCGAGCGATGAAAACCCCTCAATGGCCGCGAGAAGACACTCGCACGTGCGAACGTGCAAGGGATTCAACGCGCAAGGAATGGTTTCGCGGTGCCGGTGTGTCCCCGCCGCCCCGCCGGGCGTGCGTTGCGGGGCGGTGGCGGGGCACCCGGAGGGGTGCCCCGCGGCGCGCTCAGCCGCGCGGCAGCACGGAGCGGCCGGCGTAGCGCGCGGAGGTGCCCAGGCCGCCCTCGATGCGGATCAGCTGGTTGTACTTGGCCAGCCGGTCGGAACGGGACAGCGAGCCGGTCTTGATCTGTCCGCAATTGGTCGCCACGGCGAGGTCGGCGATGGTGGCGTCCTCGGTCTCGCCGGAGCGGTGCGACATCACCGCCTTGTAGCCGGCGCGGTGTGCCATCTCGACGGCCTCCAGCGTCTCGGTCAGCGAGCCGATCTGGTTCACCTTCACCAGGATGGCGTTGGCGATGCCCTGCTCGATGCCCTGGCGCAGCCGCTCCGGGTTGGTGACGAAGAGGTCGTCGCCCACGAGGTTGCACTTGGCGCCCAGCTTCTCGGTGAGGAGCTTCCAGCCTTCCCAGTCGTCCTCGGCGCAGCCGTCCTCGATCGAGACGATCGGGAACTTGCCGCACAGTCCGGCGAGGTAATCGACCATGCCGGCGGCGTCGAGCTTCTTGCCCTCGCCTTCCATGTCATAGACGCCGTTCCTGAAGAACTCGGTCGAGGCGCAGTCGAGCGCGAAGACGATGTCCTCCCCGACGCGGTGGCCCGCCGCCTCGCAGGCCTGGGCGATGAAGCCCAGCGCTTCCTCGGCCGACTTCAGGTTCGGCGCGAAGCCGCCCTCGTCGCCCACATTGGTGTTGTGGCCGGCGTCGTGCAGCTTCTTCTTCAACGCGTGGAAGACCTCGGCGCCCATGCGGACGGCATCGGCCTCGGTGCCGGCGGAGACCGGCATGATCATGAATTCCTGGATGTCGATCGGGTTGTCCGCGTGCTGGCCGCCATTGATGATGTTCATCATCGGCACCGGCAGGGTGCGGGCATAGACGCCGCCGACATAGCGGTAGAGCGGCATGCCCAGGTCGGCGGCCGAGGCCTTGGCCACGGCGAGCGAGACGGCCAGGATCGCGTTGGCGCCCAGGCGGCCCTTGTTGGGGGTGCCGTCGAGCTCGATCATGGTCTCGTCGATCTTGACCTGCTCGGTCGATTCCATGCCCGAGATGGCGTCGAAGATCTCGCCCTCGACATTGGCGATGGCCTTGGCCACGCCCTTGCCGCCGTAGCGGGACTTGTCGCCGTCCCGCAGCTCCACGGCCTCATGGGCGCCGGTCGACGCCCCCGAGGGCACGGCGGCGCGGCCGGCGGCGCCGGAATCCAGCACCACATCGACTTCGACCGTGGGATTGCCGCGCGAGTCGAGGACCTCGCGCGCGATGATATCGGCGATGGCGGCCACGGCAGGTATCCCTCTGTTGGTTTCCCGGTTATGGCGCATAGGGTGCCCATCGGCCCAGGGCAAGGGGGGCTACGCGGCGGCCCGGCCATGGCGCGGGGACCACCGGGCGGACCGGGTTGACCGGATGGCCGCCACCCCGCCCAATGCACGGCATCGCGGGCCGGCACGGAAGACGGGGGAGATTCGGGGGATATGAGGCGACGCGTCCTGGCCGGGCTCCTGCTGCCCCTCCTCCTGCTCCCCGCCACCCCCGCCCTGCCGCAGGGC
>NZ_BDLP01000248.1:0-6556 GCF_001950415.1 Roseomonas sp. TAS13 | reverse complement strand
CACCTCTCTATGCTGACGTCGAGACTTGTGATCAAGAGACAGGCCTGCCGCTCTATATCCTGGGGGAAAGCATGGGCGGCGCGGTCGCGGTGGCGGCGGCCGCCTCGAAGGACCCGCCGGTGGCGGATGGCTATATCCTGGTGGCCCCCGCCCTCTGGGGCCGTTCGGAGATGCCCGCCTGGATGCGCGGCCTGCTGGAATTCGCTGCCCATACCATCCCCAAGGTCGGCTTCCGCAACTCCGCCCCCGGCATCACCCCGACCGACAACCCCGAGGCCGCGGCCGGATGGCGCGACGACCCGCGCACCTACAAGGAGGTCCGGGTGGACACGCTCTATGGGCTGGTGAACCTGATGGACGCGGCGGTGAAGGCGGCGCCGGAGTTCCGCGCCCGGGCGCTGATCCTCTACGGCGCCCATGACCAGATCGTGCGGGCCGAGCCGGTGCGCGCCGCCCTGCGCCGCCTGCCGGAAGGCGCGGACCAGCGGCTCGCCTACTATGCCCAGGGTTATCACATGCTGCTGCGCGACCGGGAACGGGCCGTGGTCGCCGGCGACATCCTGGCCTGGATCACCGACCCGGAAGCCCCGCTGCCCTCCGGCGCGGACCGGGCCGCGCGGGAATGGCTGGCCCGGCCGGGGGAGTGAGGGACCTTGCGCTGTCCCGGGGGACAAGGCTCCACCTTTCCCCCGGCCCCCTCATCCGCCAGGACGCTGAGGTTCCTGGACCTCCCGTTCATTGGCGCGTGCGGCCGGACCGCGATCCGGCCGAAGCGCCACAGATCAATTGAAGACCATGCCACCATCGATGATGAGGGCCTGGCCGGTCATGTAGTTTGAATCGGGTCCGGCGAGGTAGGAAACGCAGGCCGCCACGTCTTCCGGTTCGGAGATGCGGCCGAGCGCCACGTTCCTGGCCCATTGCTCGAGGCCCCATTCCAGGGACTTGCCGTTCTCGTCGGCGACCTTCTGCGCGATGCCTTCCATCATCGGCGTGCGCACGATCCCCGGGCAATAGGCATTGGCCGTGATGCCGAGCGGCGCCAGGTCCCTGGCCGCGGTCTGGGTGATGCCGCGAATGGCGAACTTGGTGGCGCCATAGACCGCCAGATCCGGACTGCCGACCTGACCGGCCTGCGAGGAGGCGTTGATGATCTTGCCGACCACGTCGCCCTTCCTGGCCGGCTTGCGGGCCTTGAAATGCTTCACCGCGGCCTGGATGCCCCAATAGGTGCCGCCGACATTGACGTCGAACACCTTGCGGTAGATCTCGGGCGTGATGTCCTCGATCGGCGTGACCGGGCCGAGGCCGGCATTGTTGACCATGACATCCAGGCGGCCGAAGCGGGCGACGACCTCGTCCACCGCGCGGAGGACCTGGTCGCGTTGCGAGACGTCCGCCTTGACATCCAGTGCCTCGCCACCGCCGGCCCGGATCGTGTCTGCGGCCTTCTTCGCGGTATCCGTGTCATAGTCGAGGCAGCCAATGGCGAAGCCGTCGCTGGCGAGGCGGACGGCTATGGCGAGGCCGATGCCCTGGCCCGCCCCCGTGACGATGGCGACCTTCCCGTTGGTCGGCATGCTGCTTCTCCTTCTCTCTTTCGTTCATCCCGACACTGCCTTCCGGCCCGGAGGCAGGAAGGCAGCCGAATTCAGAATGGGGCCTCGATATCGACAACATCGATCAGCTTGTGGTTCACGAACTCCTTGAGACCCAGGCCGAGGAGCTCGCGGCCGTAGCCGGAGCGGCGGATGCCGCCGAAGGGCAGGTCCGCTTCCACCTTGGTCGGGTGGTTGACGAAGACCATGCCGGTCGAAATCCGTTGGGCGACCTCGAAGCCGTGCGCCGGATCGGCGGTGAACACCGAGCCCCCGAGGCCGAAGGGGGAGTCGTTGGCGATGCGGACGGCATCGTCCTCGTCCCTGGCGCGGAACAGCATGGAGACCGGACCGAAGAACTCCCAGTAGCGGGCGGGATTGCTCTCAGCCAGTTCCGTCAGGAGGGTCGGCTGCACGAAGGCACCCCGGTTGGGCACTGGCGGACCGACCTCCTCGGCCTTGGCGCCATGGCCAACGGCCTTGCGGATCTGTTCCTTGATGTCGTCGGCGGCCTTCTGCGAGGAAAGCGGCGCCAGCGTCGTCCTCGGATCGAAGGGGTCGCCCGCGACGAGCTTCGCGACACCCTTGCGGTAGCCGTCGAGGAAAGCGTCATAGACCTCGTCGACGACGATCATGCGCTTGGACGACACACAGACCTGGCCGCCGTTCCAGTGGCGCCCGAACACGGCCCAGTCCACGGTCTTCTTCATGTCGGCATCGGCGAGGACGACGAAGGCATCGGCCCCGCCGAGTTCCATCGTCGATTTCTTGAGCGCCTTGCCGGCCTCGGACGCGACGACAGCCCCGGCGGCTTCCGATCCGGTCAGCGCCACGCCATGGACGCGCGGGTCGTTGATGATCAGGTTGATCTGGTCGCGGGTGGCATAGAGATTCCGGAAGGCGCCTTCCGGCAGGCCTGCCTCCCTCATCAGCGCCTCGAAGGCGGCGGCGCTCTGCGGCACGTTGGAGGCATGCTTGAGGAGGAGCGTGTTGCCCGCCGAGAGCTGCGGCGCGAGGATGCGGGCGATCTGGTAATAGGGGAAGTTCCACGGCTCGATGGCCAGCAGGACCCCGAGCGGCTCGTGCACCAGCACCGCATCGCCTTCCGCCGGATCGAGCACGGGCAGCTTTTCCGGCTTCAGCAGTGTCTCGGCATTGCGGACATAGTATTCGAAGATCCTGGCGGAGAGCTCCACTTCCGCTTTGGCCTCGGTCAGCAGCTTTCCCATCTCGAGGGTCAGGAGCCTCGCATAGGCGTCGCTGTCACGGCGCAGTATGTCGGCGGCGTTCTGGAGGATGCCGCCACGCTCGGCGAAGGAGGTCTGCCTCCATCGCAGGAACGCCGCATGCGCCTTGTCGAGGGCCGTGCGCACCTCGGCATCCGTCGCATCGGGGAACGTGGCCACGGTCTCGCCAGTATATGGGTTGATGGTCGCGTAAGCCATTCTGCTCTCCCTGGCGAATGAAGCTGCTTGCCGGAAAATGTCCGGACACCGGGATCCTTCGCTGCCGGGATCATCCGCATCAGGGCGTCCCGGCATCGCCACGAGCATGCTGCGATTCTCTCCGGGGAAGAGCAAGTTCCCGGCAGCGGAACAGGAGCAGCCCAGCCATGCGGCATCATGGCTGGCGAGGCCGGCACGGATGTCGTCGTTGTTGAAGACTTTGCCGTGGAGCACACGGATTTCTGCCAGGAGCATGTTCGTATGCTCCGGCATGGATGATACACGACCGGATGGATGATGGTCTCCGCGCCTATCCCGGCGGAACGCGGCGCCTTGAACAGTTCATGACATCTTCTGCCATGGCGCTTCCGGCGGCATTGCCGGATGTTGGCGGCCCGTCACGCGACTCCCGATGGAGACGGATCACCCGAAAGCGTCGCATTCCAGCGTCACGACGGCGCTGACCTCACGCACCATGGCGAAGAGCTCGCGCAGGGGTTCCGTGATCTCCTCGTGCTCACGGCCATAGCCGCCGTGGCGTGGCGTGGGCGGCTCGGCGAAATCCAGCGAGGCCCCGGCCGGTTCCACCACCGGAAAGACCGCGTCGAAGACATCGGCCGCACCCTCCACGTCGAGGCGTAGCAGGCGTTGCACCAGCCCTTCCCGCGTCACGCTGTGACGGGGCGAGAAATCCGGCATCTCCACGGCGATCAGCCAGATCCGGTGGATCAGGCAGAGCCGCAGCGCGTGCAGGGCGAAGAGGCGGTCGCTCATGGCGGGCGCGACGTAGCCGCCCTCCTTGGGCCAGGCGCCCCGCAGGCGGATGTCGTCGGCCAGAAGGCGGCGCAGGACGCGGCGCGTGGGATCGGTCAGGCCGAGGTCCTCCAGCGCCCGGGCCACCCGCATCAGGGCCGCCGGGCGCCCGGCGCGGCGTGTATGGGCGGCGCGGTCCAGCCACATGCCGGGGTCCAGGCTCGCCACATAGCCGCGCAGCACATCCGGGTCGGAGCAGCGCAGGGCGGCGCGCACGAAGGCCATGGCGTTGCGGAAGCGCGGCGAGCGGCGGAGGAGGTCGGCGAAGGTGTCGGGTTCGCGCGACGCGCCGTCGCCCATGCCGTGGGTGAGCGTGGCCAGGAAGCCGAGCTGTTGCAGCACGGCGTTGTTGGGGATGGCGCGCAGCTCCCGCACATGGCGGATGACGTTGGGGCCGCCGCTGTCGCTCTGCCGGGCGGCGGGGCGCGATCCGGTCCGGTCCAGCAGGGCCGTGCCGATGGCGCCCAGCAGGGCGGCGTAGCCCGGATCGTCCACCAGCGCCGACATGGCGGCGCGGGCCCCGGCGAAGAGGTCATTGGCGAAGCCGCCCTCGGCATAGACGGGGTCGCTGTCCGCCTCGACCGGGGCGAAGGCGTGTTCGGCGATCCGGGCGATGGTGGCCTGGGCCAGTTCCGGCGTGCCGAAATTCAGGTAGCCGTCGCTGCCCTGGAAGCTCGTCTCCAGGCGGACCGGGGTGTCGTGCGCGGCAAAGGCCGCCCGCACCGCCGGCGGGTCGAGATAGTCCAGCCGGGCGGCCAGCCCGTCCGGATGGCCGGCGCGGCCCAGCCCCTCGCCATGGGTGTCGAAGAGCACGACCTCCAGGTCGCCCAGCCCGTAGCGGTCCAGCAGGTCGGCGACGCGCAGCTTCAGCCGCTCGATGAGCTGGCTGGCCTGGACCTGGCCGACATAGCGGCCGGAATCGGAATAGCCGAACTGCAGGCAGAGCCGGCCCAGCTTGCGCAGGTAGTCCCGCCAGGCCGGAGAGCGGAGCGCCTCCTCGACCACGCGTTCCCCGCGATGTTCCAGGGCTTCGGCGGTCTCGAAGAGCGGGGAGATCTCCAGATGCTCCTCCACGCCGCAGAGCCGGGCCAGCAGCAGGGCGATCAGCAGGGTAAGGCCGCTTTCCGTTTCCGCGATCAGGAAGCGGACGGGCTGCGAGGCGTCCACATGCTTGGCGATCTGGGTGACGGTCATGATCAGGCGCAGCGCGCTGGCCTGTTCGGCCATCAGGCCGCCCATATCGACCGGCTCGGGCTTCACATGCTGCAGGGCCTCGTTCACGGCGGCGAAGGTGGCGCGACGACGGGCCGGGTCGGCGGGGTCGCCGCCGATCTCGGCGAAATGCAGGCGGGCGGCGTTGTGGAGCTGTGCCGCATTGAGGCGGACATGCGTGCCGGCCAGGGAAAGGCCGTGTGCGGCGAGGCCGGCCCGGGCGACGCAGAGGGCCATGCGGGTTTCCTCGTCCGCAGCCTCGGCGATGGCGCTTTCGAAGAGGTCCAGCAGCGGGACCGGGGTAACGAGCGCGGCCTCCCGCAGCCCCACCAGCTTATGGGCGAAGTCACGCACCGCCATGGGCTCCGTCGGCCCGGAGGGTGGGCAGGCGGCGATCTGCTCGTCCACGGCCAGGAGGGCTTCGTCCACGCGCTGCCGCAGGGGCCCGGTCGTTTCCTCATCGAGGGGATCGAGCTGGAGCTTCAGGCGTTCGAGCTGCATCCGCTTCATGGAGAGGCGGAGCCGGAGCGTATCCTGCCAGCCGATATCCGTGCGCCCATCGGTGTCGTAGCCGACCCAGGAGGCCAGGATGACCGGTCTGGGCTCCAGGCGGAGCCAACGGTCCGGCCAGAAATCCCGCGCCACTTTCAGGAAGGCCTCCGCCATGCGATCCAGCGCGTCCCTGGCATGGATGATGGCCTCGGCGGCCTGGGCGAATTCCATGGCCAGGGTCGGTACGTCCGGGCGGAGCGGCAGCACTTCAGCCGGCGCCGGGCCGCCACTGGCCATGGCAGCCAGGGCCTTGTTGGTGACGGGAGGGAGGCTGAAGGTGGGATGGGCCGTGAAAACCGCGGCCGCACGGGGACGTTCCGCAGCCACGGCGAAGGCCGCGAAACGCACCGGGCTGTCCTGGGGGTCGGGCCGGGCGATCCGGGTGGCGAGGGCCGTCAGGGCCTGGTCAGTCTCGGCAATCGGAACGACACCGACGGCTTCCCGCAACCGTGCCGCGCGGTCACGAAAGGCGGACTGCCCCAGGTCACGCAGAAGCTGCGCGAGTTCCGCCCGCGACAGCCCCCCGTCATCCATGCGCCGGCTGAGCAGGAGCGCCAGGGCCAGAGCCGGACTGCCGAAGGGGTCGCTGACGGCCGCCTGCCGGGTTTCGGCTGCGAGCCTGAGGATGTCGAAGGGGGGATCGTGCCGCATAGGTACGTATGCTGCACGGGCGAAAGAGCGCTGTCGTGTATTCTTTTTGACAGAGCCGCTTTTGTTTGGATGCGGGGACAGGATTTGAACCTGTGACCTTCAGGTTATGAGCCTGACGAGCTACCGGGCTGCTCCACCCCGCGCTGGGTGATGGTGTGATGGTGACGTGGGCGGCGATCGGGTCGGGGGGTGTGGGAGGTTCCCATCGGGCGGCCTGGCGGCGACCGACTCTCCCGCGTCTTGAGACGCAGTACCATGGGCGCTGAGGCGTTTCACGGCCGAGTT
>NZ_BDLP01000247.1:0-6580 GCF_001950415.1 Roseomonas sp. TAS13 | reverse complement strand
GGCGCTCTGCACCCCCGCTCCCGCCCCGCAGGAGCCCGGCCCGCCTCGCCTTCCCACGGGGGCCCGGCTGCTGAGCGGGGTGGAACTGCGCCCGGGCCGCTTCTTCGACCTTCAGGGCCGCGACAGCCCCGCCGGGATCATCGTGGAGATCGAGCCCCGGGGCGTGCCGGGCCCGGTGCGCCAGGACGACACTCTGGTCCTGGTCCAGGGCATGATCGCCAGCCTCCAGGGTGCCGCGACCGCCCGGCCGTACTGCGAGGCGGCGGCCGCGACGATCCGCGACATGACCGGCTTCGACCGCGTGATGGTGTACCGCTTCGAGCCCGACGACACGGGCTGCGTCGTGGCGGAAGCCAGGGCGGAGGGGACCGGCTCCTATCTCGGCCTGCACTTCCCCGCCTCGGATATCCCGAAGCAGGCCCGCGCCCTCTACCTGCGCAACTGGATGCGGCTGATCCCGGACGCGCACTATATCCCGGAACCGCTCATGCCGACGCTCAGCCCGCGGACGGGCGAGGCGCTGGACATGTCCGACTGCTCGCTGCGCGCGGTCTCCCCGATCCATCTGCAGTATCTGCGGAACATGGGCGTACAGGCCTCCATGTCCCTGTCCATCCAGCAGGGCGGGCGCCTCTGGGGGCTCATCGCCTGCCACCACCGGACCGCCTGGCACCTGCCCGTCGCCCTGCGCGCGGCCTGCGAGATCTTCGCCCAGATGTTCTCGCTGCAGCTCGAAACGCTGGAGCAGCGGGAGGACCATGAGGACGCGCTGCGCATGCGCCGGGTGCACGAGCATCTGGAGCAGGTCATGGCGCAGGAGGAGGAACTCGGCGAGGGGCTGATCCGGCAGCGGCCGAACCTGCTCGACTACCTGGAGGCGGGCGGCGTGGCGGTGATGGCCTCGGGGCGATACGCCACGGCCGGCCAGACCCCGACGCGGGAACAGGTCAACGGCCTGGTGGAATGGCTGCGCGGCACCGTCGAGGAGCGGATCGTGGCGCTGGACCGCCTGCCGGAGCTCTATCCCCCGTCCCGGGAATTCGCCGATGTCGCCAGCGGCGTCCTCGCGCTCTCGGTGAGCCGCGCGCCCCAGGACTATATCCTCTGGTTCCGGCCGGAGATGGTGCGGACGCTCCACTGGGCGGGCAACCCGGACAAGCCGGTGGAACCGGGCGCCGGGCCCGGGCAGCTTTCGCCCCGCGCCTCCTTCGCCACCTGGACCGAGACGGTGCATGGCCGCGCCCGGCCCTGGCGGGCGGTGGAGATCGAGGCGGCGCAGGCGCTGCAGCTCAGCCTGCTGGAAGTGGTGCTGCGCCGGATCGAGGATGCCTCCGAGGAGCGCGGGCGCGCCCGGGCGCAGCAGGACCTGCTGATGGCGGAGCTGGACCACCGGGTGAAGAACACCCTGGCCAATATCCAGGCCCTGGTGCGCCACACCAAGAGCGGCGCCGGCAACCTGGAAGGCTTCGTCCACGACTTCGACCGGCGCATCCGCGCCATGGCGGTGGCGCACAGCCTGCTGACCAGCACGCGCTGGGAGGGGGCGGACCTGCGGGCCCTGGCGGAGGAGGAGCTTCGTCCCTATCGCAACGCCAGCGAGCAGCGCGTCATCGTCGCGGGGCCGGAGGTCCGGCTGAAGCCGAAGGCGGCGCTGGCGCTGAGCCTCGCCTTGCACGAGCTGGCGACGAATGCCGCGAAATACGGCGGGCTGTCGGTGCCGGAGGGACAGGTCGCCGTCACCTGGAGCATGGATGGCGAGCGCATCATCCTGCACTGGGTGGAAAGCGGCGGCCCGCCGGTGCAGCCGCCGCGCCGCCGCGGCTTCGGCTCGACCGTGGTGGAACGCGGCCTTTCCTATGAGCTCGGCGGCCAGGCGAAGCTCAACTTCGACCCGGCCGGGCTGCGCTGCGCGGTGACCATCCCGCTGAAGCAACTGGTGGAAAGCGCGCCCGCCTCGCCCACCGCCGCGCCGCGCCGGCCCGAACCGGCCCCGGGCACCATCGCCGGGCGCCGCATCCTGGTGGTGGAGGATGCCGCGCTGGTGGCCATGCAGGTGAGCCGCGCGCTGGAGGATGGGGGTGCCGTGGTTGTCGGCCCCGCCGCCGCGCTGGCCCAGGCGATCCGCCTCGCCGTTTCGGCACGGATCGATGCCGCGCTGCTGGATGTGGACCTCGATGGGGAAAGCGTCTTCCCCGTGGCCGATGTCCTGGCGGAGCGGGGGATTCCCTTCCTGTTCACCACCGGCTTCGACGCCGCCACCATCGTGCCCGAGCGGTTCCGGGGCACCACGGTGCTGGGCAAGCCCTATGGCACCGACGACATCCATCTCTGCATCGTCGCCCTGCTGCGCGACCGCCCACCGGCTGGCGAGCCAATGGGCTAGAGCCGGGGGCTGAGCCGCCAGGACGGGTGGCGCGGCCCGTCGGCATCGCGCTTGCTTCCCCCCGTCTTCGCCGCCGTGGAAACATGGCGGATCACACCGAGGGGGAATCGGGACTGTGGAATCGTTTTTCCGCCTGCGCGAGCACAGCACCACACCGCGCACGGAGATCATGGCGGGCTTCGCCACCTTCCTGACGATGGTCTACATCGTCGTGGTCAATCCCAACATCATGGCCGCCGCCGGCATCGACCAGGGGGCCTCCTTCGTGGCCACCTGCCTTGCCGCCGCCATCGGCTCCGCATTGATGGGACTGCTGGCCAACTATCCCATCGCCCTGGCGCCGGGCATGGGGCTGAACGCCTATTTCGCCTTCGCCGTGGTGGGCGGCATGCACATCCCCTGGCAGGTGGCGCTGGGCGCCGTCTTCCTGTCGGGCCTCATCTTCCTCGCAGTCTCTGTGCTGCGGATCCGCGAATGGCTGATCAACACCATCCCGCTCTCGCTGAAGCTCGGCATCGCCGCCGGGATCGGCTTCTTCCTCGGCATCATCGGGCTGCAGGGCATGGGGCTCGTGGTGGCGAACCCGGCCACCATGGTCGGGCTGGGCCATGTGGCGGAACCGAAGGTGCTGCTCTCCTGCCTCGGCTTCCTGCTGATCGCCGGCCTGGTGGCCCGCAACGTGCCGGGCGGCATCATCATCGGCATCCTCGTCACCGCGCTGCTCGGCATCCCCTTCGGGCTGACCACCTTCCACGGCGTCGTGTCGCTGCCTCCCTCGCTGGCGCCGACCTTCCTGCAGCTCGACATCCCCGGCGCCATCGGCCTTGGCGTGGCGGGGATCGTCTTCACCTTCTTCATCGTGGACCTGCTGGACAACGCGGGCACGCTGATCGGAACCACGCACCGCGCCGGGCTGATGCGGCCGGACGGCTCCGTGCCGCGCCTCGGCCGCGCGCTGCTGGCCGACAGTGGCGGCGCCATCATCGGCTCCGTGCTCGGCACCTCCACCACCACCAGCTACATCGAGAGCGCGGCGGGCATCCAGGCCGGGGGCCGCACCGGCCTCACCGCCCTGACCGTGGCGGTGCTGTTCCTGCTGACGCTGTTCCTGGCGCCGCTCGCCACCTCCATCCCCGGCTATGCCACCGCGCCAGCGCTGGTCTTCGTCGCCTGCCTGATGGCGAAGTCGCTGCGCGACCTGGACTGGGAGGACCTCACCGACTACGCGCCGGCCATCATCACCGCGCTGTCCATGCCACTCACCTTCTCCATCGCCTCCGGCATCGGCATCGGCTTCATCACCTATGCCGTCACCAAGGTGCTGGCCGGCAAGGCCGGGCAGGTGTCGGGCGCGGTCTGGCTGATCGCCCTGCTATCCGCGGTGAAGTTCGGGATGGGCGCGGGCTGAAACGCGGACGGGGCGGCCAGCGGGTGGCATCGCGCCACCGCCGGCCGCCCCGCCGATGGAGGCCGGGTCAGGCGGCGGTGGCTTCCGCCGCGTGGTTCGCGGATTCGATGGTCTCGCGCACCATCGGGTAGATTTCGGTGTTCCAGCGGCGCCCGTTGAAGACGCCGTAATGGCCGACGCCCTTCTGCACATGGTTGCGCTTCCGCTCCGCCGGCAGGCCGGAGCACAGGTCGAGCGCCGCCGCCGTCTGTCCCACGGAACAGATGTCGTCGCGCTCCGCCTCGATCGTCAGCACCGACATGTCCTGGATGAGGTCCGGCCGGACCAGGCGGCCGCCGACGGTGAGCTTGCCGAGCGGCAGGGCGTGGTCCTGGAACACGATCTTCACCGTCTCCAGGTAGAACTCCGCCGGCAGGTCCATCACCGCGAGATACTCGTCGTAGAACTTGCGGTGCGCCGCAGCCGCCTCCTCCTCGCCCGAGACGAGATGGCGGAACTGGTCGGCATAGGCCTTCACATGCCGGTCCATGTTCATGTTCAGGAAGGCGGTGAGCTGCAGCACGCCGGGATAGACGCGGCGCCCCGCCCCGGCGAAGCGCCAGGGGACGGTGGAGATCAGGTGCTGCTCGAACCAGGAGATGGGGCGGGAGGTCGCGAGCTCGTTCACGGAGGTCGGGTTGACGCGCGTGTCGATCGGCCCGGCCATCAGCGTCAGGCTGCGCGGCCGGGCGGGGTCGCGTTCCTCCGCCATCAGCGCGGCCGTGGCCAGCACCGGCACGGCCGGCTGGCAGACCGCCACCACATGCGCACCCGGTCCCATCGCCCGCAGGAAGCCGGCGATATGCGCCACGAAGCCGTCGAAGCCGAAGGAGCCCGCGCTGACGGGGACCTCGCGGGCATTGTGCCAGTCGGTGATATGCACGTCGTAGTCCGGCAGCATCGTCGCCACCGTGCCACGCAACAGGGTGGCGAAGTGGCCGGACATGGGCGCCACCAGCAGGACCGGCGTCTGCTTCCGCTTCGTGTCCTTGCGGAAGCGCAGCAGGGTGCCGAAGGGCATGGCATGCACCGCTTCCTCGGTCACGGCAACGGTTTCGCCATCGACCTGGACCGAGGTGAAGCCGAAGGGCGGGCGCTCATGCGTCGTCCGGGCCGCGCCCAGGATGTCGAACATCGCCGCCCAGTGGCGCAGGGGGAAGACGCCCGGCATGGCCTCGTCGAACTGGCGGAGAAGCCGGCTGCTTCCGCGTGCGAAGCCCTGGAACGGCGCAAGGATATCCTGCTGCGCCTGATAGGCGTCATAGAACATGGTTCTGGCACTCTCCCTGCATTGCCGTGTCGTCAAGGACGGTCGCGGAACACGCTGCGGTTGCTTTTCTTGCCCGTGACTGTGATCCATCAAAGTGGACGAATGATGTACGCAATGAACGCACGCCGATACTGGGGGATGCGTGGCGTGTATCAAAATATGGTACGCTCCCTGCCCCCGACGCAAGGGCTGGCATGGCAGCCCCACCGCCTCTGTCATGGCTCGCCCCGCCCCTGCCCTTTCCTCCCCGGACCTTTCCCGCCCACGGCGCGGGTCGCGCCACCCCGCCCGACGGGTTAAGCCGGTCTTCCGTCCAAGCCAGAAGCCGGTCCCCGAGTCCCATGCCGCTGCCAGCCGCCTTCCAGCCCCTGCGTCATCCGAACTTCCGGCTGCTATGGACGGCGACGCTGTTCAGCAACATGGGCCTGTGGGTGCAGAACACGGGCGCCGGCTGGCTGATGACCATCCTGGACGGGCGCCCCGGCATGGTCGCCCTGGTGCAGACGGCGAGCCTGCTGCCCGTCTTCCTGCTGGCCATGCCGGCTGGGGCGCTGGCCGATATCCTCGACCGGCGGCGCTTCCTGATCGGGGCGCAGCTCTGGATGTGCTTTTCCGCCCTGCTGCTCTGCCTTCTGGCGGCTGTGGGGCTGATCGGCCCCTGGGGTTTGCTGGCGCTGACCTTCGCCCTGGGCATCGGCTCGGCCATCAACTTCCCGGCCTTTTCCGCCGTGACGCCGGAACTGGTGCCGCGTGCCGATCTCGCCCAGGCCATCGTGCTGAACGGCATCGGCTTCAACCTCGCCCGTGCCCTCGGCCCGGCGTTGGGCGGGCTGCTGATGGGCGTGGCGGGGCCGCAGGCGACCTTCGCCCTGAACGCCGCCTGCGTGCTGGTGCTGGTGGTGGCGCTGTTCCTGTGGCGGCGGCAGGCCCCGGCCGGGCGCCTGCCCAACGAGCACTTCCTGTCCGCCATGCGGACCGGCGTCCGCTTCGTGGTGGCGAGCCCGGCGCTGCGCGGCACCATCCTGCGCTCGCTGGTCACCTTCTTCGCCGGGGCGGCGATCTGGGGGCTGCTGCCGCTGCTGGTGCGGCGCCAGCTCGGCCTGGGGCCGGAGGCCTTCGGGCTGATGCTGGCGGCCATGGGCACCGGGGCGGTCTGCGCCGGCTTCCTGCTCCCGGCGCTGCGCAGCCGGATGAGCTTCTCCACCCTGGTGGTGCTGGGCACCGCCGCCATGGGCGTAGCGCTGGTGGTGCTGGGGCTGTCGCGCCACTGGCTGCCGGCCATCCTGGCCATGCTGGTCTATGGCGCCTGCTGGATCTCGGCGGCCAGCACCTTCGGCGCCTCGGCGCAGCTCTCGGCCCCATCCTGGGTGCGGGCGCGGGCGATGGGGCTCTATCAGGTGGCCACCTTCGGGGCGATGGCTGTGGGCTCCGTGCTGTCCTGTCTCTTGATCACATCTACGCACAGCTCCACCGTAAGGCG
>NZ_BDLP01000246.1:0-6589 GCF_001950415.1 Roseomonas sp. TAS13 | reverse complement strand
TCCAGCGTCTGGGCGAGGCGGCCGAGCACGAGGCAGCGGCCGGCCCCGTTTCCGGCGGGACGCAGCAGCGGCATGACGAGGTGCGCGAGCGGATGGTCCGGCGGTGGCGACCCGCCGCGGGCCGCGCGCATCAGCATCGTCCAGGCGTCGTCATCTCCCATGCCCCTGGCTATGCCGCAGGCCGGAACGGCGCGCCATCCCGGGCACGGCATTCCCCGGGCGGCTCGCGCGATTGTTCGGCGCGGCCGCCGGGCATCGGCGGTGCCGGGGAAAGGGGGTCAGGCGCGGGTGCCGATGCTCAGGAAGGGCACCGGGCGCAGCGGCGCGCGGCGGCCGCCGGTGGTGTAGGTGACCGGCTGCGCATGGGGCAGGGCGGCGCCCGCGATGGTCTCGATCACCTTGGCCTGCAAGGCGATGGCGCGTTCCAGCAGGCGGCGGTTCTCGTCTGACAGGTCCTTCAGGCGCAGGGACAGCTGTTCGGTTTCCTCGCGCTGGGTCTCGTCGGCGATCCGCGCCCCCGTCCGGTGCACGGCGACATGCGCGGCGGAGAAGGCCTCGGAGGCCCGGATCTTGGCATCCGCGAGCTTCGCGGCGCGCAGCAGGTCGAGCCGCGCCAGGGCCTCGTTCTCCTCGGCCAGGGCCTCGGCGAGGCGTTGGCCGGCGGTGATCAGCGACTGCATCATCATGCGGGGGATTCTCCACCCTCCAAGGTTGAGGAAAGGTTCGCGGTGTCCGTCCCGGTTCCACCGCCCGCGCCGGCACTCGAACTGGCACTCGCGCTGGCATTCGCGCTCTGGGCGCGCAGCATCTCCTGCAGCACCGAGGCGGCGAGGCCGATGCCGCCCTGGCGGCTCCAGGCCTCGGCATAGGCATCCACCAGCATCGGCCGCCACTGCCCTTCCGCCGCGCCGCCGCCGAAGCTGCCGCCGCTGACGGTGGCGAAGGCGGGCTGCAGCAGCGCGCCCAGGGCCTGCGCCTCGAACTTCCGCGCGGCCTCGCGCATCGCCTCCGCGCGCGGAGGCTGGCCGGACAGCGTGGCGGGCAGGGTGGGGCCCATCAGCGCACCTCCAGCTCGGCCTGCAAGGCGCCCGCCGCCTTGATGGATTGCAGGATGGTGATCATGTCGCGCGGCCCGACGCCCAGGGAGTTCAGCCCGTTCACCAGCTCCTGCAGCGTGACGGAGCGCGGCAGGATGCCGAGGCGGCGGCCGTTCTGGTCGTCCACCTCGATGCCGGTGCGCGGCACCACCGCGGTCTGGCCGTTGGACAGCGGCGCGGGCTGGCTCACCTGCGGCGTCTCGGTGATGCGGATGGTCAGGTTGCCCTGGGCGATGGCGACGGTGGAGATCCGCACATCGGCGCCCATGACGATGGTGCCGGAGGCCTCCTCGATCACCACCTTGGCCGACTGGTCGGGGACGACGCGGAGCTGCTCGATCTCCCCCAGCAGGCCGGCCACGTCCATGCCGCGCGTCATCATCACCACGGTGCGCGGGTCGGTGGCGGTGGCAAGGCCGGGGAAGCGCGCGTTGATCGCCCCCGCGATGCGGCGCGCCGTGGTCATGTCCGGGTTCCTCAGGCCGAGGCGGACGCGGTCATGCCCGGCCAGCTCGAAGGGGATCTCGCGCTCCACCACCGCGCCGCTGGCGATGCGCCCGGCGGTGGGCACGCCCCGCTGCACCGAGGCGGCCTGCCCCCGGGCTCCGATTGCCCCGGTGGCGAGCGCGCCCTGGGACACGGCATAGACCTCCCCATCCGCGCCCAGCAGCGGCGTGACGAGCAGCGTGCCGCCGGTGAGGTTGGAGGCATCGCCCAGGGCGGAGACCGCGACGTCGATGCGCGAGCCGGGGCGGGCGAAGGCGGGCAGGTTCGCCGTGACCATCACCGCGGCGACGTTCTTGGTGTCGAGCTGCTTCTCGTTGTCGCGGGTGTTGACGCCCAGGCGCTCCAACATGCCGACCAGGGACTGGCGGGTGAAGACGGCGGAGCGGAGCTTGTCGCCCGTGCCGGGCAGGCCGACCACCAGCCCGTAGCCGACGAGCTGGTTGTCCCGCACCCCCTCCACATCGGCGATGTCCTTGATCCGTACCTGGGCCTGGACAGGGGGAGCCAGAAAGGCCAGGGCCAGGGTCAGGACCAGCGCCATCAAGGGCCGGACCAGGAGAGGGAAGGCGCGGGCCGGCCGCGCCTGGGTGAATCCGCATCCGGCCATGTTTGCCGTTCGGAAACCGGTTCGGGGGAGGATAGGGCGCATCACGCCACGGCACAGCGCAACCGCCGTGCCAGGAACGGGGTGGCGGCAGCGCGGCAGAAGCTGCCGCCACCCCGGCCAAAACCGCAGCCCGGCGGCAAAAGGAGCCCGGATGATCCAGCGCGTCACCGAGACACGATCCACCCCCGCTGCCCTCGGCCCGCGCCGTGCCGCCGGGCGGGGCGGCGGCTTCCGGCTGGCGGAGGGTGGCGAGGCCCAGGCCGCGGCGGCGGAGGGCGCCCTGCCGGTCCTCGCCGCCGGATTGCTGGCGATCCAGGAGGGCGGGGAACAGGACGGGGAGCGCGACCGGCGGGCGGCCCGGCGGGGCACGGCGATGCTGGAGGAGCTGGCCGGCTTCCAGGCCGACCTGCTGCGGGGCCGGGCGGATCCCGACCGCCTGCGGCGGCTGGCCGGGCTGTCGGAAGGCGAAATGCCGCCGGATCCCCACCTGGCGGAGGCCCTGGCCGCCATTTCCCTGCGCGCGAAGGTAGAGCTGGCCCGCCTGGAGGTTCGCGGGCGTGGTGCCTGAGCCACCCTGTCTCTGAAACATCTCAACTGCCCTCTTGGCTTGGCAGCCATGCGCCTTGTATGAGGCTCACGGTTTCGTGGACCGGGAATGCCGCCGGGGCTCACGAAGACTGAGGGATGTACGTGATGCTGGTGACCCTACCGCCGGATTATCGTCCGACCGAATCCGAGTCTTTCATGAACCCTCAGCAGCTGCAGTATTTCCGGCAGAAGCTGCTGCGCTGGCGCCAGGATCTGTTGCGGGAGGCCGGGGAGACGCTGAGCTCCATGGGCCAGGGGGGCATCATCGAGGCCGACCTGGCCGACCGGGCCAGTGTCGAGACCGACCGGGCCCTGGAACTGCGGACCCGGGACCGTGCCCGCAAGCTGATCAGCAAGATCGACATGGCGCTGGAGCGGATCGAGAACGGCACCTATGGCTATTGCGAGGAGACCGGCGAGCCGATCGGCCTGAAGCGCCTGGAGGCCCGCCCGATCGCCACCCTGTCCATCGAGGCGCAGGAGCGCCACGAGCGCATGGAGCGCGTCCACCGGGACGACTGACCGGCGCGGCAGGGCATCCGGGCGTCGTTTCCACGGCCGGAGTGCTGCCGGAGGGGCCGAGGATGCTTGCAATTCCGGCTCCGGCAGCGCAAATGTGCCACCGCGATAGCGGGGGTCCGGCATCCCCCGGGTTCATCCCCGGGTCCACCCTCCCGGGGGCACCCCGGGACGGACCAGAACCCTTGAGTGAGAACCAGTCTGGCGGGCGAGGCGGCGAGGAGCCGCCCCGGTCCCGCCGCAATGCTTACCCGCGCGGCAGGCGCCGCGAGCTTTTGGAGGCCCACCGTGGCGCGTACCCCGCTCGACAAGATCCGGAACATCGGGATCACGGCGCATATCGACGCCGGCAAGACCACCACGACCGAGCGCATCCTCTACTACACCGGCAAGTCCCACAGGATCGGTGAGGTGCACGACGGCAACACCACGACCGACTACATGGAGCAGGAGCGGGAGCGTGGCATCACGATCACCTCCGCCGCCGTGACGGCCGTGTGGCACGACTACCGCATCAACGTCATCGACACCCCGGGCCATATCGACTTCAACATCGAGGTGAACCGCTCGCTGCGCGTGCTCGACGGCGCGGTGTTCATCATCGAGGGCGTGGCCGGCGTGCAGCCGCAGTCCGAGACCAACTGGCGCCTGGCCGACCGCTACAGCGTCCCGCGCATCATCTTCATCAACAAGCTGGACCGCACGGGCGCCGATTTCTACCGCGCCGCGGACACGCTGACCGAGAAGCTGGGCATCAACTGGGTCGCCCTGCAGCTGCCGATCGGCATCGAGGAGAACCTCAAGGGCGTCGTCGACCTGGTCGAGATGAAGGCCCTGATCTGGGAAGGCGACGAGCTGGGCGCCAAGTACCACGAGGCCCCGATCCCCGACGACCTGAAGGAGAAGGCGGACGAGTACCGCCAGAAGCTGCTCGACACCGTGCTCGGCATGGATGACGCGGCGATGGAGCAGTACTTCGAGACGGGCGACGTGGACGTCGCGACCCTGAAGGCCTGCATCAAGAAGGGCACGATCTCCGGCGAGTTCCGCCCGGTCTTCTGCGGCTCCGCCTTCAAGAACAAGGGCGTGCAGCCGCTGCTGGACGGCGTGGTGGACTATCTGCCGAGCCCGGTGGACATCGAGGGCATCAAGGTCGCCCCCGAGGAGGGACAGGACGAGGACGCCGAGCGCCGCGTGATCCCGGCCGAGGAGAACGCGCCCTTCGCCGGTCTGGCCTTCAAGATCATCAACGACAAGTACGGCAACCTGACCTTCGTCCGCGTCTATCGCGGCGTGCTGCGCTCCGGTGACCAGGTCCTGAACACGACCAAGGGCAACAAGGAGCGCGTCGGCCGCATGTTCCAGATGCATGCCGACAAGCGCGAGGAGATCAAGGAGGTCTTCGCCGGCGACATCGCGGCCTTCGTGGGGCTGAAGGACACCGGCACCGGCGACACCCTGGCCTCCGCCGAGGACCCGGTGGTGCTGGAGCGCATGGCCTTCCCGGTGCCGGTGATCGACATCTCCGTCGAGCCGAAGACCAAGGAGGGCATCGAGAAGATGACCCTTGGCCTGCAGAAGCTCGCCGGCGAGGATCCCTCGCTGCGCCTGAAGACCGACCAGGAGACCGGCCAGACCATCCTGTCCGGGATGGGCGAGCTGCACCTGGAGATCATCATCGACCGCCTCCGCCGCGAATACGGCGTGGACGCCAATATCGGCGCCCCGCAGGTGGCCTATCGCGAGACGATCACCAAGGCGCATACCGAGACCTACACCCACAAGAAGCAGTCGGGTGGCTCGGGCCAGTTCGCCGAGGTGAAGATCCAGTTCGAGCCGCTGGAGCGGAACACGGGCATCGAGTTCGTGAACGCCGTGGTCGGCGGCACGGTGCCGAAGGAGTACATCCCGGCGGTCGACAAGGGCATCAAGGTCCAGGCCGACACCGGCGTGCTCGCCGGCTTCCCGACGGTGGACTTCAAGTTCACCCTGCTGGACGGCAAGTACCACGATGTCGACTCCTCCGCCCTGGCGTTCGAGATCGCCGGCAAGGCCTGCTTCCGCGAAGGCATGAAGAAGGCCGGCCCGGTGATCCTGGAGCCGATCATGGACGTGGAGGTCACCACCCCGCAGGACCATGTCGGTGACGTGGTGGGCGACCTGAACCGCCGCCGTGGCGTGATCCAGTCGCAGGACATGGCCGGCACCTCGGTCATCGTCCGGGCGCATGTCCCGCTGAAGGAGATGTTCGGCTACATCTCCAACCTGCGTGGCATGACCAAGGGGCGCGCCTCCTTCTCGATGCAGTTCCACCACTACGATCCGGTGCCGCGCAACGTGGCCGACGAGATCATGAAGGCCAGCGCCTGATTTCGCAGGCGTGAAGGACCGGCCCCTGCCTTGGCGGGGGCCGGACCGGACCGTGACGAAGAACCCCCCGCCAGCGATGGCGGGGGTTTTTTCTTGCGCGGTGCCCTGCTTCGGCAAGAGGTTGCCTGGCGATGAGCCCCTGGCCTGGGGGAGGGGTTTCACCATTCCCTCCACCGGGTCGCCTCAGGACTTTGGTATTTTAGTGCTTTAGGATTTTAAGCCTTTGCTTGCCCGGAGGGATGCCGTGTGCGATCCCGCGAGACAGAGCGCATGGATAGGCGATGCTGTGGAATGCGCGGTGCTGTGTTGATTTTATTCCTATAGCGCGGCGTGGATGGTGAAGCAAGGGGCGTTTGCGGTGGCGGTGTCCGTTCCCGTTCCCGGTCGGGGGGAGAGGATCGCCGCGGCCTGTGGCACGGCATTGCGGGTTCGGCCTTCGGCATTGGCCTCTGCCGGTGGTGCCAACCCATCGGATACGGGGCGCGCAGCGTCCTGGCGGCCATGGAGTGCGGCGCCGGATCCCGGGCAGGCCCAGGGGCCGGTGGGCCGGTGTGTTCCGCCCCTCACATGAGGCCCGGCGTCAGCGCCGCGTGACGCTGAAGCTGATCGGCACCGCGGCGCTGAAGGTGTCGTCGCTGAACTCCTCCGGCACCGGCGGCAGGGAGGCGCGCTGCAAGGTTTCCACGGCGGCCTCGTCGAGGAGCTCGCTGCCGCTGCTGCGGGACACCCGGGCCGAGATCAGCGTCCCGTCCCGGCGCATGGCGAAGGTCACGACCACGACGCCCTGGATGCCGCGCATCTCGGCCTCGCGCGGATAGCGCTTGGCACGGTTGATCGCGGCCGAGAGCCGTCCGGTCCAGTTCGGCCTGTCTCTTGATCACAAGTCTCGACGTCAGCATAG
>NZ_BDLP01000245.1:0-6590 GCF_001950415.1 Roseomonas sp. TAS13 | reverse complement strand
CCCCCGATACCCCCCATCCGCCCGGAGCCACTGGCTCCTGGCGGATGGGGGGTATCGGGGGGAAGGCAGGGCCTTTCCCCCGGGCCACGCGCCCCACAGCCGCATGGGTCGGGCCCCGCCACCGCAAATGCCCCTTGCTTCCCTGGCCACCCCGCGATATAGGAATAAAGTCAACGCGATACCCCATCGCGCGCGCCCCTCCCGGCGCAGCGTCGCCTGCCCCCGAGGTGGAGTTCGAGCCGCACCCGTCCGGCCGGATAAAGGCCTAAAATCCTAAAGTGCCAAAGCCCGAAAACGATACGGAGAGCGGAAGGCTCCGGCCCGGCTTCGCTGCCCGCACGATCTGGTTCCGGCAGATGACCGGCCCCATATCCGCAGGGTGGAAACATCGCTCCCACCATGCCCCAACTGAACTCCAGCGCGATCGAGCGCATCGAGCACGATCCCGGCTCCTCCCTGCTCGCGGTCTGGTTCCGGCAGGAAAGCGGCCGGCAACGCGGCCCCTACCTGTTCCAGGGCGTGCCGCGGATGCTCTACGAGGAATTCGCCCGCTCCCCGTCGCCCGGCAGCTTCTACAACCGGCGGATCAAGGACCGCTTCAGGATCGCCGCCTGGACGGACGATCCCGCCGGGGCATCCCTCCCGGGGCCCTAGGGAAACGCCCCGGAAGGCGCCCCTATGCCGGGCAGGGGCGGGCGGTTCCGCCCCGAACGGGGCGCAGATCCGCCTCCCGCCCCGTGACCCGGAGCGCAAACCGTACCATATAACACTCCGAACCCCGTTTTCCCCGATCTCCGGAGGGCCTCCGCATGTCCGCCACGACCACCCAGGACGCCAAGCCGCAGGAGCGCGAGCCCGTCCCCGTGACCGTGCTCACCGGCTATCTCGGCGCCGGCAAGACCACCCTGCTGAACCGCATCCTCACCGAGAATCACGGCCAGAAATTCGCGGTCGTGATCAACGAGTTCGGGGAGCTCGGGGTGGACAACGACCTCGTCGTCGATGCCGACGAGGAGGTCTTCGAGATGAACAACGGCTGCATCTGCTGCACCGTGCGCGGCGACCTGATCCGCATCCTGGGCGGCCTGATGAAGCGCCGCGACCGCTTCGACGGCATCATCGTGGAAACCACCGGCCTCGCCAACCCGGCGCCGGTGGCCCAGACCTTCTTCGTCGACGAGGACGTGAAGAAGGCCACCCGGCTGGATGCCATCGTGACGGTGGTGGACGCCAGGCACCTGCTGGAACGCCTGGGCGACAGCCCGGAGGCCGAGGAGCAGGTGGCCTTCGCCGACCTGATCGTGCTGAACAAGATGGACCTGGTGACACCGGAACAGGCCGACGAGGTCGAGCGCCGCATCCGCGCCATCAACCCCACCGTCGAGATCCGCCGCGCCACCAAGTCCGACATCCCGGTGGAAAGCGTGATCGGCCGCGACGCCTTCAACCTGGAGCGCATCCTGCAGCGCGAGCCGGAATTCCTTTCCGGCGAGGACGAGCACAGCCATGACAGCGAGGTGCTGAGCGTCTCCTTCGAGGTGGACAAGCCGGTCGACGAGGCGAAGTTCAACGCCTGGATCAGCGAGGTCCTTGCCACCCAGGGGCAGGACCTGCTCCGCACCAAGGGCATCCTCTACTACAAGGGCCAGGAGGGCCGCCGCTTCGCCTTCCAGGCCGTGCACATGATCGCCGACGGCGACTACATCCCGCTCGCCGCCGCCGATGCCGAGGGGCCGCGCAAGTCGCGCATCGTCTTCATCGGCCGCAACATCAACCGCCCCCGCCTGCGCCGCGGCTTCGAATCCACGGTCGCCGCCTGATGTCGGAAACGCTCGGCAACGTCGATTTCGTGCTGGAAAGCCGGGGCACCTCGCGCGACCTCGGCGCCTGGGTGGTGGGCGCCGCCTTCGGCCATGACGGAGGCTCCGCCGCCTTCGCCCTGGGCGACGGCACGCTGCATCTGGCCGACCTGCGTGACCTGTCCGGCGAGTGGCGCCGGGTCGGGGCGCATGACGGCGCCGCCCAGTCCCTGGTGCCGGACTGTGCCGACGGCTACCTCTCCGGCGGCGACGACGGCCGCCTGCTGCGCACCAGCCCGGCGGGCGAGGTCATGGAACTCGCCAGCTTCGGCATGATGAAATGGGTGGAACACCTCGCCACCCATCCCTCCGGCGTGCGCGTCGCGGCGGTGGGCAAGGCGGTGCATGTCCTGGACGGCAAGGGAAAGACCCTCAAGACCCTCGCCACCCCCTCCACCGCCGGCGGCGTCGCCCTCGATGCCAAGGGCAAGCGGATCGCGGCCAGCCACTACAACGGCGCCTCGATCTGGTTCGTCGCGGCGAAGGAGGACAATCCGCGCAAGCTGGACTGGAAGGGCAGCCACCACGCCATCGCCTTCTCGCCCGACGGCACGCATGTCGTCACGGCGATGCAGGAGAACGCGCTGCACGGCTGGCGCCTGACGGACGGGCAGCACATGCGCATGTCCGGCTACCCGTCCAAGACCCGCTTCCTGTCCTTCACGCCCAAGGGCCGCTGGCTCTGCACCTCGGGCTCCGAGGCGGTGATCTGCTGGCCCTTCTTCGGCGGCGGCCCGATGGGCAAGGCGCCGGAGGAGATCGCGGGCGGCGACGGCGTGCTCTGCACCGCGGTCGCCTGCCATCCGAGCCAAGAGGTCTTCGCCGCCGGCTTCTCCGACGGGCTGGTGCTGATGGCGGAGATCGCCTCGGGCAAGATCGTGCCGCTGGCGGCACCCGGCCGCGGCCCGGTCTCGGCGCTGAGCTGGAACAGCACCGGAACGCATCTCGCCTTCGGCAGCGAAACGGGCTTCGCGGCGTTGATCGACCTGGCGCGCCGGTAACGGGCGCCGGGGCCTCGCCGGCGGGCGGCGCCTCTGCCGCCAGCGCCGCGAAGCAGCCCCGGGGAGCCCCGCTTGATCGACGACCTCTGGTACAAGAACGCCGTCATCTACTGCCTGTCGGTCGGCACCTACATGGATGCCAATGGCGACGGCGTCGGGGATTTCGAGGGGCTGACCCGGCGCCTCGACTACCTCCAGGGCCTGGGCATCACGACCGTCTGGCTGATGCCCTTCCAGCCCTCGCCGGGCCGCGACAACGGCTACGACATCCAGGACTATTACGGCGTCGATCCCCGCTACGGCACGCTGGGCGACTTCGTGGAGTTCACCCATGCCTGCCGCCAGCGCGGGATGCGGGTGATCATCGACCTCGTGGTCAACCACACCTCGGACCAGCATCCCTGGTTCCAGTCCGCCCGCCAGGACCCGGATTCGCCTTATCGCGACTGGTATGTCTGGGCCGACCGGAAGCCCGCCCATGCGGACCAGGGCGTCGTCTTCCCCGGCGTGCAGGACAGCACCTGGAGCCGCGATCCCGTCGCGAAATCATGGTACTTCCACCGCTTCTACGAATTCCAGCCCGATCTCAACACCGCCAACCCGCATGTCCAGGCGGAGATCCTCAAGATCATGGGCTTCTGGCTGCAACTCGGCGTATCCGGCTTCCGCATGGATGCCGTGCCCTTCGTCATCGCGAAGAAGGGCCCCGGCGTCACCAAGCCCGTCGAGCAGTACGACATGCTGCGGAGCTTCCGCGAGTTCCTGCAATGGCGGCGCGGCGACGCCATCATCCTCGCCGAGGCCAATGTGCTGCCGAAGGCCGACCTTCAGTATTTCGGCGACGACGGCGACCGCATGCACATGATCTTCAACTTCCAGGTCAACCAGGCGCTCTTCTACGCCCTGGCCAGTGGCGACAGCGGGCCGCTGGCAAAGGCCATGGAGAAGACGAAGCCCCGCCCCGCCACGGGGCAATGGGGCCTGTTCCTGCGCAACCACGACGAGCTCGACCTCGGCCGCCTGACGGCGAAGCAGCGCCAGACCGTCTTCGACGCCTTCGGCCCCGATCCCTCGATGCAGCTCTACGGGCGCGGCATCCGCCGGCGCCTCGCCCCCATGCTCCAGGGCGACCGGCGCCGGATCGAGCTCGCCTACAGCCTGATGATGACCCTGCCGGGCACGCCCGTCCTGCGCTATGGCGACGAGATCGGCATGGGAGACGACCTGAGCCTTCCGGAGCGCGAATGCGCCCGCACGCCGATGCAGTGGTCGAGCGAGCCGCAGGCCGGCTTCACCAGAAGCGACCATCCGGCGAAACCCGTCATCTCCGGCGGCGCCTACGGCTTCGAGCATGTCAACGTGGCCGATCAGCGGCGCGATCCGGATTCCCTGCTGAACTGGACCGAACGCATCATCCGCATGCGCAAGGAGGTGCCGGAGATCGGCTGGGGTGATTTCAGGATCGTGCCCACCGGCACGCCGGAGGTGCTGGCGGTCCGCTACGACTGGCGCCGCAACTCCGTGCTGGTGATCCATAACCTCGGCGCCGAGGCGAGGGAGATCACGATCGACCCGGGCGCCGAAGGCTCCCACGACAGCCTGCTGGTGAACCTCCTGTCCGGCGACCACAGCCGCCCCGACAAGCGCGGCCGCCATCGCATCCTGATGGAGGCTTATGGCTACCACTGGTATCGCGTCGGCGGCCTCGACTACCTGCTCCGCCGCAGCGAAGTCTGACGGCGTCCGATGGGGCCACGGCGGAATGCGGGAACGGCCGTCTCCGGCATGTGAGCGGTTTCGTGAAGGATTGACATTGCTGTCCCGGGCCAGCCACGCTTTCTTTGTTTTGCAAAGGCGCACTGTGAAGAACTTCACTGTGAAGCCTGTAAATATGTAAGGTCTGTAAAGAGATGTCCCGGACCCTGATCGGTCCCACGATCCGCCGCCTGCGCCAGGAGCGCGGCGTCACCCAGCAGGCGCTCTCCGCGAGGCTGGGCATTTCCGCCAGCTACCTGAACCTCATCGAGCACGACCAGCGTGCCGTTACCGCCTCGCTCCTGCTCAAGCTGGCCGATGCCTTCGGCGTCGACCTCGCCGCCCTGTCCGGCCAGCGCGAGAAGCAGGTGGAAACGGGACTGCGGGAGGTCCTGCGCGATCCGTTGCTGGGGCTGGAGGCCGTGCCGGAGGCCGAGTTCGCCACGCTGGTCCAGGGCTCGCCCACGGCGGCCCGCGCCATGCTCGCCCTCTACCGCGCCCTGCGCGTGGCGCGGGAGGATGCCGGCGGCATCGCCCTGCCTTCGGGCCGGCGGCTGATCCTGCCGACCGAGGAGGCGCGGGACTTCTTCCAGGACCGTGCCAACCACTTCCCCCTGCTGGAGGAAGCCGCCGAGGCGATCGGCCGGGATCTGGCCGAGGGCGGCGCCGAATCGGGCCATGCGATCGGCGAGCGGCTCCGGACGCGCCACGGCGTCTCGATCTTCGTCGGCCCCACCGAGGGCAACCTGCGCCACTACGACCCCGCCACCCGCAGGCTCGACCTGTCGGAGGACCTGACGCGCGAGAGCCGGGCCTTCCACCTTGCCTTCCAGCTCATGCTGCTGGAGGCGCGGGAGGCGGTGGAGGCCTGCCTCCTGCCGCAGCCGCCCTCGACGCCGGAGGCCGCGAACCTGATCCGCATCGGCCTGCTGAACTATGCCGCCGCGGCGCTGCTGATGCCCTACGAGCCCTATCGCGCCGCCGCCGCCGAGCTGCGCCACGACCTCGACCGCCTCGCCACGCGCTTCGGCGTCAGCTTCGAGCAGGCCGCCCAGCGCCTGACGACGCTGCAAAGGGAGGAGGCACGCGGCCTGCCCTTCTTCTTTCTGCGCGTCGATCCGGCGGGGAATGTCGGCAAGCGCTTCTCCGCCGCCGGCTTCCCCTTCGCCCGCTTCGGCGGCTCCTGCCCGCGCTGGATCGTCCACAACGCCTTCGCCACGCCGGGGCGGCTGCGGGTGCAGGCGGTGGAACTGCCCGACGGCGCCGCCTTTCTCTGCCTCGCCCGTACCGTGGAGGGCCGGACCGCCCGTTGGGGCGAGCCGGTGCCCGTGCATGTGGTGGCGCTGGGCTGCGAGATCTCCCGCGCCGGGGAGGTGCTCTACGCCGACGGGCTGGACCTCGACCGCGCCCGCGTCGGCATCGGCCTGTCCTGCCGCCTCTGCGACCGGCCGGACTGCCGCTCTCGCGCCTTTCCACCCTTGGCGCACCGCCTCGCCATGGACCCCAGCACCACCGGCTCCACCCCCTTCCGCTTCCGGCAGGAGGCGGAGCTTCCGGCGCCGGCCTGAGGGGGAGGCAGCCGGCCGGCGCGGCGCTACTCCTCGCTGTCGCGGCGGCCGGGCGGCACCGGCCAGACCAGTTCCGGCAACCGCAGGACAGGCAGCCGCGCCAGCGAAAGCCGGCGGTCCTGCAGCGTGAGGGGCAGCTCGATCTGCGGCGGCTCGCCCTCGCCGCCGGGCCGGGCGAGAAGCGCCGCCATGCGGGATGCGGTCTCGGCCGTGCGGGCGTCGATCACGCCGCCGGCGCCCAGCATCGACAGGGCCTCCTGCGCGCCCACCAGGCGTACCGTGCCGGCCCCCATCGGCTGCAGCGCCTCGTCCAGCGCCAGCGTCGCCGCGGCGGAAGCCGCCGCCGGGCCCCAGCGCAGGGTCACGTCGCGCAGTTCCAGCACGCCGCCGGCATCCCGCCAGATCTC
>NZ_BDLP01000244.1:0-6593 GCF_001950415.1 Roseomonas sp. TAS13 | reverse complement strand
CCGGCCGCGCTGGTCGTGGCGCGGATGGTGGCGGTGCTCGTCGCGCCGGGCCGCCACCATCAGCGGCGCCGGCGGGCCGAACATCTCCTCCGGCAGCGGCTCGGCATTCAGCAGGCGGAAGCCCAGCGCCGTCAGCGCCGGGGCCAGGGCCTCGGCCTTCACGCCCAGGCGGCTGGCGATGTCACCGGGCAGCAGGGCCGGGGCGCGCCGGGTCAGGTGGCCCAGCTCCCCCGCCACGCGCTCGGCGACGTCCAGGCGGATCATCACCTCGCCCGCCAGCACCCAGCCCATCTGCGCGGCGAAGCCGGCGGGCCAGTTGGAGGGCGGGGTGATCGAGACCAGCCCGCCCACCGGCAGCGGCGGCACCGCGCTCTCGGCGGCCAGCGCCCAGAGCTGCGCGCGCAGGCCCATGGGCTTGGGCTTCAGCATCTCCGGCAGGTAGAGGGCGAAGCGCCCCGCCCGCACGCCGATGGCCTTCAGCTTGGCGCGGAGCTCCGGGGTGATCTCCCGCTCCGTGCCGCCGGGCACCAGGCCCAGATATTCCCGCAGCCGGAACAGATGGCCGCGCAGGCTGGAATCCTCGGCCGCCTTGGTCTCGGCAGCCTCCAGCGGCGCCATGGCCTTCTTGATCGTGCTTTCCAGCCAGGTCGCCAGCCGGGCGCGCACGCGCTCCCGCTGGGCGCTGTCCAGGAACTCGGAGTTCAGCGGCTCGACCAACGGCTTGTCCGGGCTTGGCCCGGCCTTGAGCCGCGCGATCTCGGCGGCCTCGTGACCGGGCGAGCCGGGCGGCGGGGAGCCGGGCAGGGTCCAGGTGACGCGCTGCAGCGGGGTGAGGCCGAAGGCGTCGTCGTTGCTGGCCTCCAGCAGCGAGACGCGGCGCGGCATCTCCTCCTTCAGCGCCCGGCGGGCGGCGCGGAGCAGGGCCTTGCGCTCCTCCTCGCCGGCCCCGGCCTCGGTCGCGGCCTCGAAGTTGAAGCCGGAGATCCTGCCGACCGGATGACCCTCGACCACCACCTCGCCCCGGCGGGTGACGGCGGAAAGCAGCTCCTCCTCGCCATCGTCCAGCTTGCGCATCAGATGCGCCGCGCGTCGGTCCACGAAACGGGCGGTCAGACGCTCGTGCAGGGCGTCGGACACCTTGTCCTCCGCCTCGCGCGCCTCGCCCTGGAAGCGGGCGGCGTCGCGGAACCAGTCGTTGCGGGCGGCGACGAAGCTCCAGACCCGGATCGAGGCGAGGCGGGCCATCAGCGTGTCGAGGTCGCCCTCGACATTGTTGCAGGAGGCGATGCCGGAGGCGATCCAGTCCTCCGGCAGGTGCCCGTCCTCCGCCAGGTGCTTGAACACCCGGGCGCAGAAGTTCTGGTGCGTCTCGTCGGCCAGCTTGCGGAAATCCGGGATCTGGCAGGCTTCCCAGAGCAGGCTGACGCGGGAGCGGCTGGTGGCGAGGCGGCGGACATCCTCGTCCCGCGCCAGGGCTGCGAGGGTGATGTGGTCGTCCGCGTCGTTGCCCTTGGCCAGCCCGGCGAAGGGCGGCGGGGCGGCGAGGCTTTCCAGCAGCGCCTCGGGCGAGGCGAAGTCCAGCGCCGAGTTCCGCCAGGCCAGGGTCTGCAGCGGCTCGAACCGGTGGCTCTCGATCTTCTCGACGATCTCGTCGGACAGCGGCGGACAGTCGGCGGTGACGCCGAAGGTGCCATCGCGCATGCCGCGCCCGGCGCGGCCGGCGATCTGGGCGGCCTCCTGCGCGCTCAGCTCGCGCGAGCGGTGGCCGTCGAACTTGGTGAGGGAGGCGAAGGCGACATGGTCCACATCCATGTTCAGCCCCATGCCGATGGCATCGGTGGCCACCAGGAAGTCCACCTCCCGCTCCTGGTACAGCGCCACCTGGGCGTTGCGGGTGCGGGGGGACAGGCGGCCCATGACCACGGCGCAGCCACCCCGGCGGCGGCGGATGGCCTCGGCGATGGCATAGACTTCGCCGGCGGAGAAGGCGACGACGGCGGAGCGCGGCGGCAGGCGGGTGAGCTTGGCCGGGCCGGCATAGGTGAGCTGGGACAGGCGGGGGCGGGTCTCGATCTCCGCCCGGGGCACGAGGCGCTGGAGCAGCGGCCGGATGGTCTCGGCGCCGAGGAACATGGTCTCCACCATGCCGTGGGCGTGCAGCAGCCGGTCGGTGAAGACATGGCCCCGGTCCGGGTCGGCGCAGAGCTGGATCTCGTCCACCGCCAGGAACTCGACCTTCCGGTCGAGCGGCATGGCCTCCACCGTGCAGGCGAACCACCTCGCCTCGGGCGGGATGATCTTCTCCTCGCCGGTGATCAGGGCGACGTGCTGCTCGCCCTTGGCGGCCACCATCCGGTCGTAGTTCTCGCGCGCCAGGAGGCGCAGCGGGAAGCCGATGATGCCGGAACTGTGCGCGAGCATCCGCGTGATGGCGAGATGCGTCTTGCCGGTGTTGGTCGGCCCCAGGACAGCCTTGACCCGGGGCTCGAACATCTGCGTGTCGTGGTGACTCATTCCGGGCGGAGTGTGTGGCAATGGCCGAGGCGCTTGGCAACCGTCACCGGGCCGGAGAATGCGGCTCGCGCCCTGCCATGGCGCGATTCCGTGCCCTGAAATCCGCTCCCGGCGGTATCGGGGTGCTCGCAGGGGCTCTTGGCGGCGATCCGGGGCGGGACTGGCCCGGATGCTGCTAGGGCGGCATTCATCTCCCCGGATCGGCCTTCCCGGCCGGTTGCCTGAGCCTGGACGCCCCTTCCGAACCGCATTCGTCGCGCGGACGGTCTGGCGGCAGCCGGGCCGTGGACGGATAACCGATGTTTGACCGGCGTTCGCCCTGGGGAGGGGCCGCCTTGGAAAGGGAAGTCTCGATCATGATCTCACGACGCCTGATGGCCGGGACCGGCGGCTTCGCGGCCCTCGCAGCGGGGTCGGGGCTCGGTGCCTCGCTGGGTATCCCTTCCGCCGCGGCGCAGAACCCGCCCGCCGAGAGCGGCGAGCCCACGCTGGACCGGATCAAGCGCACCCGGAAGCTGCGCTTCGGCGCCGTGGCGGGGGCCACGCCCTACTACGTGAAGGACCTCGCCACCGGGGAATGGAAGGGGTTCTACATGGATCTCGGCCGCGCCCTGGCGCAGGAGCTGGAGGTGGAGCTGGAACTGCACGAGACCACCTGGGGCAACGCGGTGCTCGACCTGCAGAGCAACAAGCTCGACGTCTTCTTCGGCCTGAATCCGACGCCGCGCCGTGCCCTGGCGGTGGACTTCTCGGTGCCCTGCTTCAACAACGCCTTCTCCTTCATCACGAAGAAGGGCTTCCGGTTCGAGACCTGGGACGACCTGAACAAGCCGGAGGTCCGCATCGCGGTGGACAGCGGCTCCTCGCAGGACGGCGCGGTGACGCGGCTCTGCCCCAAGGCGACGATCTCCCGCTTCAAGTCGGCGGACGAGGCCACCATGGCGGTGCAGACCGGCCGCGCCGACGCGCAGTGCCTGGTGATCATCCTGGCGCTGACGGTGAAGAAGAAGGTGCCGAACCTGGGCGAGATCATCACGCCGAAGCCGGTCTTCCTGACCACCTCCAACGCCGGCTTCCGGCGGGAGCCGGACAAGACCTGGCGCGACTTCGTCAATGTCTGGATCGACTACAACCGCGGCCTGGGCGTGGTGCGTCAGGCGATCGTGTCGAACATGCAGCTCGTGGGCGTCGAGGAATCGGATTTTCCGGCCGGCCTGACGCTCTGACCCCGCATCGCCGCCCGGCCCAGACGCCCGGCGGCATCCCGCCCCCACCCGCCCTGGGCTGAGGGGAAGGGCCGGGCCGCATCGCGCTGCCCGGCCATCCGCCCCCCCTTCCGGGCCGGGCGGGCGGCACGAGAGAGACCGTATGTACGAGTGGGACTTCTACTTCATCTGGGGCTACCGCTGGCTTTTCCTGCAAGGGCTCGGCGTCACCATCGCCTTCACCGTCGGCATCGTGCTGATCGGGCTGGTGGTGGGGCTGGTGGCCGGGCTGGGGCGGCTCGCGCCCTATGCCATCATCCGCTGGATCGCCCAGGCCTATATCGAGGTCTTCCGCTGCACCCCCGTGCTGGTGCAGCTCGTCTGGTTCTACTACGCCCTGCCGATCCTCTCGGGCATCGACATGTCGGCGACCTCGGCGGCGGTGCTGGCGCTCTCGCTCTACGGTGGTGCCTTCTATGCCGAGATCATCCGCGGCGGCATCGTCTCGATCGACGCGGGACAGCGGGAGGCGGCGGAGGCGCTGGGCATGACGCCTGGCCAGTCCATGCGCCGCATCATCCTGCCGCAGGCCATCAAGCGCATGGTGCCGCCGCTGATGAACCAGTCGATCATCCAGTTCAAGAACACCTCGCTGGTCTCGGTGCTGGCGGTGCCGGACCTGCTCTACCAGGGCCAGGCCATCGCGCACGACACCTACCGGCCGCTGGAGACCTATTCGCTGGTGGCGGTGATCTACTTCGCCGTGCTCTTCCCGCTGACCCTGCTGGTGCAATACCTGGAGCGCCGCATGGCGCGCAGCGACTGAGGAGGAGGCGGTGAGCACATCCCAGCCCAAGATCGACGTGGCCGCGCTGCGCAAGAGCTTCGGCGACCACGAGGTGCTGCGCGACATCAACTTCCGGGTCGAGCCCGGACAGGTGGTGGCGCTGATCGGCCCCTCCGGCTCCGGCAAGTCCACCCTGCTGCGCTGCCTGAACCTGCTTGTCGTGCCCGATGGCGGGCGGGTGCGGATCGGCGGGCAGGGCTTCGACTTCGCTGCCGGGCAGCGCTTGCCCGGGCGGCGGGAGCTTGCCCGTTTCCGCGCCAATACCGGCATGGTCTTCCAGCAGTTCAACCTCTTCCCGCACCTGACGGCGCTGGAGAACGTCATGGAAGGCCCGCTGACGGTGCGCCGCATGGCGAAGCCGCAGGCCGAGGCGCTGGCGCAGCGGCTGCTCGCCCGGGTCGGGCTGGCGGACCGGGCGGACTACTACCCCTCCCGCCTGTCCGGCGGGCAGAAGCAACGCGTGGCCATCGCCCGGGCGCTGGCCATGGAGCCGGAGGTGATGCTCTTCGACGAGGCGACCTCGGCGCTGGACCCCGAGCTGGTGGGCGAGGTGCTGGGGGTGATGCAGAGCCTCGCCGCCGACGGGATGACCATGGTGATCGTCACCCACGAGATCGCCTTCGCCCGCGAGGTCGCCGACCGCGTGGTCTTCATGCGCGACGGGGTGGTGGTGGAGGAAGGGCCGGCCCGCGCGGTGATCGACACCCCCCGCGAGGCCGCCACGCGGGCCTTCCTGTCGCATTTTCACCGCCAGGGCAGGCTGCCGGACGGCGCCCTGCCTGGTTCCCTCCCTGGCCCGGCCACCCGGGGTTTCCCGGGATGATCATCGGCCGCATGCGGCTCTTCCTGGTGGAGAGCCCGATCAGGATGGCCCGCGCACAGGGCGTGGGCTCGGTGAAGGGCAGCGTGAAGCGCGTGCTGATCGCCCTTTCCACCGACGATGGCCTGACCGGCTGGGGCGAGGCCGCGCCCTGGGAGGTCTTCACCGGCACGCCGGAGGGGGCCTTCTCTGCCCTCGACACCTATCTGCGCCCGCATGTGGTCGGCCATCCGGCGCTGCGGCTGCGCGCGATGCTGGCGCGGATGGACCGGGCCCTGATCGGCCACACGGATGCCAAGGCCGGCGTCGAGATGGCCGTGCTGGACCTGCTCGGCAAGGCGAAGGGGCTTTCGGTCGCCGACCTGCTGGGCGGGCGGGTGCGCGACACCATCCCGCTCTCCTTCTCCATCGCCGATCCGGATTTCGCGGCCGACATGGAGCGCATGCGGGCGATGGTCCCGGCGGGGCACCGGCTGTTCAAGGTGAAGACCGGGGTGAAGCCGCACCGCGAGGACATGGCGCATCTGGAGGCGATCCGCGATGCCTTTGGCGACGGCGTGGACCTGCGCCTCGACTACAACCAGGCGCTGGAGCCCTTCGCGGCGATGACGGTGTTGCGCGACGTGGACCGCTTCCGCCCGACCTTCATCGAGCAGCCGGTGCCGCGCCGCCATCTCGACGCCATGGCCGGCTTCGCCGCCGCGCTGGACACGCCGATCCTGGCCGACGAGAGCTGCTACGACGCGGTTGACCTGCTGGAAGTGGTGCGGCGGCGCGCGGCGGATGCCATCTCGGTGAAGCTGATGAAGTGCGGCGGCATGCTGAAGGCGCAGGCCATGATGGCCATCGCCGACACGGCCGGCCTGCCGGGCTATGGAGGCACGCTGTGGGAGGGCGGCATCGCGCTCGCCGCCGGCACGCAGCTCATCGCCGCCACGCCCGGCATCTCGCTGGGCTGCGAGTTCTACATGCCGCACCACGTCCTGACCGAGGATGTGCTGGAGGAGCGCGTGCCCAACCGCGACGGCGCCGTGGTGGTGCCGGAGGGGCCGGGCCTGGGCATCCGGGTCAGCGAGGCCTCCGTGCGCGGCGGGGCGCGCATCCTGGCGGAAGCGGGCTAGGACCGCGCGCCCGCTCCTCGCTCCGGCGGGAGGGCCGCGTTGCCGGATGCGGCGGGGCGGGGCCCCGTGCCATCATGGGCAGCCAC
>NZ_BDLP01000243.1:0-6637 GCF_001950415.1 Roseomonas sp. TAS13 | reverse complement strand
CCTCGCGGAGCGCTCACAGGGTTCCAAGGGACCAATGTCCCTTGGCGGGTGGGTTCCAGGGAGGGCAGAGCCCTCCCTGGCCCCGGCCCGATCAGGCCGGAACGCGGGAGGCGAAGTGGACGGCGAAGCGGGCGACGATGTCGGTCAGCTTCTCGGACAGGGCAGCGCCGGTCTCGGCGGAGGAGAGGTTCGGATCACCCTTGGCGACGCCGTCATGATAGACCTCGTCGTAGGCGTTGGGCATGCCGATCTCGGCGCCGTCGAAGCTGGCGGTGCCCAGGCCGGTGAAGGGCAGGCCCAGGACGCTGTCGCTCTTCAGCGGCGCGGCGGCGGGGACCATGTCCTGGCGGATCAGCTCCGGGAAGAGGTGCAGGCCGATGCTGGTCAGCGGGTCGGCGCCATGGCCGGAGACCGCCCTGGCCTTCTCCGCGCCGATGAGGCCGGGAAGCAGCCCGTAGCCGATGCGCCAGAGGTAGAGGCTCGGCAGGATGGTCCTGTCCTTCTCGTAGAGGCGGCGCGCCACCTCGGCGATCGGGCCGACATTGCCGCCATGGCCGTTGATCACGACGATCCGCGTCAGCCCGTTGCGGTGCAGGCTCTCCACCATGTCGGTGATCACGCTGGTCAGCGTCGCCTGGGTGATGGCGATGCCGCCGATCATCGGCGCGAACCAGTCGGCACCGCCAAAGGGCAGGACCGGGGCGACATAGGTGGGCGTGCCGAGCTCGGTGGCGCGGAGCGCGGCGAGTTCCGCGATCTTCTCGGCCAGGAGGTAGTCGCCCATCGGGGCATGCGGCCCCTGGTCCTCGTGGCTGCCCATGGGCAGCAGGATGACCGGATTCTTCGCATAGGCCTCTCGCCCCTCGCCGCCGGTCAGCGTGCCCATATGCACCTTGGGCGTCGTCTTGGTGGCCACTCTCACGCACTCCTGGACAGTTCTGACTAGGGATGGACGGCGCCCCGGCGCGCGCCGGGGCGCCGTCAGGCGAGCGCCTCGGCCCGGATGCAGGCCACCGCCTGTCCTGGTGAGCCAAAGGGCCGCAGCGCCGGCACGTCGCCCGCGCAGGCCGCGACCGCATGGGCGCAGCGGGTGCGGAAGACGCAGCCGGAAGGGGGGCTGGAGGGGCTGGGCGGGTCGCCAGCCAGCAGGATGCGCTTGACCCGGTACTTCGGGTCGAGGCGCGGCGTGGCCGAGAGCAGGGCGCGTGTATAGGGGTGCGCCGGACGGCTGAAGACGGCCCCGGCCGGCCCCTCCTCCATGACGCGGCCGAGATACATCACCATCACCCGGTCGCAGAGATGCCGCACCACGGGCAGGTCGTGGCTGATGAAGAGCATCGCCAGGCCGAGGTCGCGCCGCAGGTCGGAGAGAAGCTGCACCACCTGCGCCTGGATGGAGACGTCCAGCGCGCTCACCGGTTCGTCGGCCACCAGGAAATCGGGCTGCGTGGCCAGGGCGCGGGCGATGCCGATGCGCTGGCGCTGGCCGCCGGAGAACTCGTGTGGGAAGCGCTGCGCATGGGCGGGGTCGAGGCCGACGCGGGCCAGCAGCTCGCCCACGCGCTGCGCCTGCTCCGCGCCGGAGGCGAGGCCGTGGATGTCCATCCCGTCCGCGATCTGCGGGCCGATGCGGCGGCGCGGATCGAGGCTGGAAAAGGGGTCCTGGAAGACGATCTGCATGCGCTGGCGCAGGCGCCGCCATTCTGCGCGGGAGATGCCCTCCATCTCCTTGCCGTCGAAGCGCAGGCTGCCGGAGGTGGCGGGCAGCAGGCCCAGCATCATGCGGCCGAGCGTGCTCTTGCCGGAACCGCTCTCGCCCACCACGCCCAGCGCCTCGCCACGCGCGATCCGGGCATGGATCTGGCGCACCGCCTGCACCGGCCTGCCGCGGCGGAAGACGCCCTTGGCGGGAAAGGTCTTGGAAAGGGAGTCGGCCTCGACCAGCGGAAGGGACGCTTGGCTCATGCCGCCTGTTCCTCCAGGGCGCCGAGTTCGGCCCAGCGGATGCAGCGCGTGCCGCGGCCGGGGCGGGCCTCCTCCAGCGGGGGCGGCCCGGCCTCGCAGGCGGCGATGGCATGCGGGCAGCGGGGGGCGAAGCGGCAGCCGACCGGAAAGGCATGCGGCGGCGGCACCACGCCGGGGATGCCGGCGGGCTGGTGCTCGCCCTCCGGCACCGCCGCCAGCAGGGCGCGGGTATAGGGGTGCAGCGGCGCGCGGAAGACCGCCTCGACGCTGCCGCGCTCCACCACCTGCCCGGCATACATGACGGCCACGCTGTCGGCGATCTCGGCCACCACGCCCAGGCTGTGGGTGATGAAGACCATGCCCATGCCCGTCTCCCGCTGGAGATCGGCCAGCAGGTCGAGGATCTGCGCCTGCACCGTGACGTCCAGCGCGGTGGTGGGCTCGTCCGCGATCAGCAGGCGCGGACGGTTGGCCAGCGCCATGGCGATCATCACGCGCTGGCGCATGCCGCCCGACATCTCGTGCGGAAAGACGCGCATGCGCCGTTCCGGATCGGCGATGCCGACGCGGCGGAACAGCTCCAGCGCGCGCTTCTGTGCCTCGGCGCCCCCCAGCCCCGGCTGGTGCGCCAGGATCGCCTCGGCCACCTGGTCACCCACGCGGTGGACGGGGTTCAGGCTGCTCATCGGGTCCTGGAAGATCATCGCCATCGGGCCGCCCCGCAGCTTGCGGAGCTCCTCGTCCTTCAGGCGCAGCAGGTCGCGCTCGCCGAACCAGGCGGCACCCTGGGCGATGCGGGCGACGGGCGGCAACAGGCCCATCACCGCCGTGACGGTGACCGACTTGCCGGAACCGCTCTCGCCCACCACCGCCAGGGTCTCTCCCGGCTTCACCGAGAAGGAGACGCCCTCCACCGGGCGGATCGTGCCGCGCGGGGTGGCGATCTCCACGGTCAGGTCCTGCACCTCCAGCACCGCGCCCGTCGCCTCCTCGCGGCGCGGCAGCAGGCCCGGCAGCACGCGGTCCACCGCCCGCAGGCGCATCCGCCCGGCGCCGGTGCGCGGGTCCACCGCGTCGCGCAGCCCGTCGCAGAGCAGGTTCATCGCCAGGATGGTCAGCGTCAGCGCCAGGCAGGGCCAGAGCAGCAGCAGCGGCGCCTGTTCCATCGTGGCCCGCGCGCCGCGGATCATCAGGCCCCAGGACGGCGCCGGCGGCACCACGCCCAGGCCCAGGAAGGAGAGGCCGCTTTCCAGCACCACGGCGGCGGCCACGGCGAGCGAGAACTGCACCAGGATCGGCCCGGCGACATTGGGCAGCACGGTGCGCAGCAGGATGCGGCCGGTGGGAGCGCCGAGGGCGCGGACGGCCTCCACATAGTCGTGCTCGCGCGCCGAAAGGACCTCGGCATAGGTCACGCGGGCGAAGCCGGGGAGGTAGAGGACGGACAGGACCAGGATCAGCGTCCCTGCCCCCGGCCCCATCAGCGTGACGACGAGCAGCGCCAGCAGCACGGGCGGGAAGCAGAGGATGATGTCCATGCTGCGCACCGCCAGCATCTCGCCCAGCCCGCGGAACCAGCCGCCGACCAGGCCGAGCAGCGTGCCCAGGATGCCGGCGGTGATGGCGGAGGCGAAGGCAACCGAGAGGCTGGTGCGCGCCCCCCAGATCAGGCGGGACAGCACGTCGCGGCCGAATTCGTCGCGCCCCAGCGGGCTGCCGGCCAGGGGGCCGGAAAGGCGGTGGGTGATGTCCTGCCGCACCGGATCGGGCAGGCCGAGCAGCGGCGCGGCGAAGGCCAGCAGGATGATGACCGCGACGGCCGCGCCGGGAAGCCAGAGCTTCTTCATGGTCAGGCCGTCCGGATGCGGGGGTCGAGGGCGGCGTAGAGCAGGTCGGTCAGCAGGTTGATCAGCAGGAACAGCGCCGAGATCACCAGCACGATGCCGACCACCATGGGATAGTCCCGCGCCTCCACCGCGCGCAGCAGCGGCGTGGAAAGGCCGGGCCAGTTGAAGACGTATTCCACCAGCACCGTGCCGCCGAGCAGCGAGCCCATGTGCAGCGCCAGCACGGTCAGCACCGGGGTCAGCGCGTTGCGCACCACGTGGCGTACCAGGATGCGGCGGGGGCCGAGGCCCTTGGCACGGGCGGTGCGGACGAAATCCTTGCTCAGCGCGTCGAGCACCGAGGCGCGGGTCATGCGGAAGACCACGGCGGCCAGTCCCTTGCCGATGGCGATGGCCGGCAGGGTGAGCAGGATGAGGTGCTGGCCAGGACTCTGCGCGAAGGGCACGTAGCCGCCCGCCGGCATGATCCGCAGCATCTGCGCGAAGACCAGCACCAGCAGCGTGCCGACCACGAAGACCGGCAGCGCCAGCAGGAAGGCGGCAATGCCGGAGCTGATGCGGTCGAAGGCGCCGCCCCGGTGCAGCGCCGCCCAGGTGCCGGCGGGCATGCCGAAGACGACGGCGAGCAGCGTGCCGGCGAGGATCAGCTCCAGCGTGCGCGGCAGGCGCAGCGCGATCTCCTGCGCCACCGGGTAGTCATCGACCAGCGAGGAACCCAGGTCGCCGCGCAGCAGCCCGGCGAGGAAGCTGCCGTACTGCGTCATCAGCGGCAGGTCGAGGCCCAGCCGCTCGCGCAGCTCCGCCACCGCCGCCGGATCGGGGGAGACGCCGCCGGTGGAAAGCAGCAGCTCCGCCGGATCGCCCGGCACGAGGTGCAGGGCCATGAAGACGATGCTGGCCACCACCCAGACCAGGGCGAGGGAGATGCCGACGCGGCGGAGGATCCAGAGCATCAGCCGAAGCTCACCTCTTCCAGCGTTGCGCCGGAGAGCAGGGTGAGCGCGCCGGGCAGGTTGGTGAAGCCCTGGACGTCCTTGTCCATCGCGTAGCCCTGGGCGCGCCAGGCGAGGCCGACCAGCGGCACCTCCTCCAGCGCCGCGCGCTGCATCTCCTTGTAGATCTCGGCCCGCCTGGCCTGGTCGAACTCGGCCCGGCCGCGCGCCAGCCCCTCCACCGTGCGCGGCGCCTTGAGCATGTAGGAGCGGCCATGGGTGGGCGAGAGCGAGGTGTCCATCACCACGGACAGCCCGTCCGGATCGTTGCTGTCGGTGGACACGCCATGGATGGCGATCTCGTACTGGCCGCGCATGCCCTGGGCAACGCGGGTGGACCAGTCGGGCAGGCGCAGCTCGCACTGGATACCGACGGCGGCGAGATGCTGCTGCACCACCTCCGCCGTGTCCTTGTGCATGCCGTACTGCGCCGTGGAGAGCAGCGTGGACTGGAAGCCGTCCGGCACGCCCGCCTCGGCCAGCAGCGCCCTGGAACGCGCCGGGTCGTAGTTCCAGCCATGGGCCAGCGTCTCGTCGTACCAGGGCGTACCCTCGGCGATCGGCACGCCCTCCAGCACCTTGCCGCGGCCAAAGAAAGCTGCCTTCACGATGTCCTCGCGCCGCACGGCATGGGCCACGGCGCGGCGCACGCGGGGATCGGCGAAGGGGCCCTTGGCGCCGTTGAACAGGATGTCCATGAAGGGGCCATACTGCGTCTGCATCTTCAGGCGCGGATCGCCCTCGATGGCACTCATCGACTGCCAGGGCACGTATTCGATCAGGTCCACGTCACCCGACTGCAGCGCCGCGACACGCAGATTCTCGTCCGCATAGACGGTGAGCTTCACGCCCTTGAGCTTCGGGAAACCCTGGCGCGGGTACTTGTCGAAGGGCACGAGGTCGATGGAGGTGCCGCGCTCCTGCCCCGCGATGCGGAAAGGCCCGGCGCCGACCGGCTCGCTGGCGGAGGATTTCCGCCAGACGATCGCCATGTTGTAGTTGCTGAACCAGATCGGGACGGTGGCGATGGGCTCCTTGGTATAGAGCTTCAGCGTCTTCGCGTCCGGCGTCTCGATGCGCGTCACCTGCTGGAACTGCGCGCGCATGTAGGCGGTGGATTTCTCGCCCGCGATCTGCTCGATCGTCCACTTGACGTCCTCCGCGGTCACCGGTTCGCCATTCTGGAAGATCGCGTCCCGGCGCAGGCGGAAAACCCAGGCGCCGTCCTCATGCGCCCAGGATTCCGCCAGCTCGCCGCGCAGCCCGCCCTTGTCGTCGAAGGAGATCAGGCGGCGGTGCACCAGCATCTTCACCGTGCCGGCGGAGGCGCCGGCGCTCGCCCAGGGCTGCAGGTTCGGCGGAAAGGTGGACAGGCCGAAACGGAGGATGCCGCTGGCCGCCTGGGCGTGGGCCGGGCGCCCGAGGAAGGACAGCGCGCCGCCCGCGGCCAGCGAGGCCAGGGCAGGCGCCGCGAGGCTGCGGGCCAGAAGGGCACGGCGGGTGGTCGTCATCGGCAGGCCTCCGTCTCGGGCTGTCGAGGCAGACCCCATCGCGCGGACCGGCGGGCCGGGCGGCGGGCGATCCTCCCCCGCGCATGCTCGGCCCGATCGCAGCGCAACAGCAACCCCGGCAGCGTGGGGAGCGGGAGCAATCACCGTGCCATGGCAGTTTCGCGGGTGATGTCGGCCGGCGCGTTGCCGGCCTGCCCGGGAATGAGGCAGGGCCGGCGGGAAAGCCCGTCCGGCTGGCGGCACCCTGTCGCGGGACAGGCGCCACCTCCCCCGCCATCCGGGGCCGCGCTCCGCCTGTCCGGTCCGGCCTTGCGCTATCCCC
>NZ_BDLP01000242.1:0-6670 GCF_001950415.1 Roseomonas sp. TAS13 | reverse complement strand
TGCGTAGTTGTGATCAAGAGACAGGCCCTGCCGCAGGGCGCCCCCGCCATGAACCGCGACCCGATGGCGATCCGCGCGGGCCGCTACCGCCTGGATTCCGCGCATGGCCGCATCACCTGGGCGGTGAATCATTTCGGCCTGTCGATCTACCGCGGGCAGATCACCGGGGTCGAGGCGCAGCTGGTGCTTGATCCCGCGAACATTGCCCGCACCGCGCTCGACGTGACGGTGCGGGTGGACGGGCTGCGGACCGGCGACGCGGATCTCGACCGGCATCTGCGGACGGCGGATTTCTTCGACCTGTCCCGCTTCCCGACGGCGCATTTCGTGGCGGAGAAGGTGGAACGGACGGGGGAGCGCGGCGCCCGGGTCCACGGACGGCTGACCCTGCATGGCGTGACGAAGCCGGTGACGCTGCGCGTCACCTTCAACGCCGCCGGGGTGCATCCGGTAAGCAAGCGCTACACGCTCGGCTTCGACGGCAAGGCGACGATCCGGCGCTCGGAATTCGGCATGACCGGCTACCTGCCCGCCGTGGGCGACGAGGTCTCGCTGGAGCTGGAAGGGGAATTCCAGCTCCAAGAGTAGAAGGTCAGCCCGGTTTGGCGAGCAGGTCGAACGCCATCAGCCGCTCGATCAGCGCGGGCATCTCCCGGACCGGGATCATGTTCGGCCCGTCGCTGGGCGCGTGGTCCGGGTCCTCGTGGCATTCGATGAAGACGGCCGCCACGCCCACCGCCACCGCGGCCCGGGCCAGGACGGGGGCGAATTCCCGCTGCCCGCCCGAGGAGGTCCCCTGCCCGCCCGGCTGCTGCACCGAATGGGTGGCGTCGAAGACCACGGGGAAGCCTGTTTCCGCCATGATGGGCAGGGCCCGCATGTCGGAGACCAGGGTGTTGTAGCCGAAGGAAGCGCCGCGCTCGCACAGCATCACCTGGTCGTTGCCGGTGGAGGCCAGCTTGGCCGCCACGTTGCGCATGTCCCAGGGTGCCAGGAACTGGCCCTTCTTCACGTTCACCGGCTTGCCGGTCCGCCCCGCCGCCAGCAGCAGGTCGGTCTGGCGGCACAGGAAGGCCGGGATCTGCAGGCAATCCACCGCCTCCGCCGCCGGGGCGCATTGCTCGGCGGTGTGGACATCGGTCAGCACGGGCAGGCCGGTGGCCTCCCGCACCTCGGCCAGGATGTCCAGGCCCTCCGCCATGCCGATGCCGCGGGCGGCATTGGCGCTGGTCCGGTTCGCCTTGTCGTAGGAGGACTTGTAGATCATCGCCACCCCGGCCTTCTCCGCCATATCCCGCAGGGCATGGGCGGTTTCCAGCGCATGGGCGCGGGATTCGATCTGGCAGGGGCCGGAGATGAAGGCGAGCGGCCGGTTGTTGGCGATCTCGGCGACCCGGCTGCCCGGGGCGCCGACGCGGACGGTGATCATACCAGCCTCGCCTGCTTCACCGCCGCGCCCACGAAGCCCGCGAAGAGCGGGTGCGGGGCGAAGGGCTTGCTCTTCAGTTCGGGATGGAACTGCACGCCGATGAACCAGGGATGGTCCGGCCGCTCCACGATCTCCGGCAGCACGCCGTCCGGCGACATGCCGGAGAAGCGGAGCCCGTGCTCCTCCAGCCGGTCGCGGTAGTTCACGTTCACCTCGAAGCGGTGGCGGTGGCGCTCGGTGATCTCGGCGGCGCCGCCATAGACCTGCCGCACCAGCGAGCCCTCGGCCAGGATCGAGGGATAGGAGCCCAGGCGCATGGTGCCGCCCAGGTCGCTGGCCTCGTCGCGGCGCTCGGTGACGTTGCCGCGCCGCCATTCGGTCAGCAGGCCGACCACGGGCTCGGCGCAGGGGCCGAACTCGGTGGAGGAGGCCTCCTTCAGCCCGGCCTCGTTCCGCGCCGCCTCGATCACCGCCATCTGCATGCCGAAGCAGATGCCGAGGAAGGGGATCTTGTGCTCGCGGGCGAAGCGGACGGCCTCGATCTTGCCCTCCGCGCCGCGCTCGCCGAAGCCGCCCGGCACCAGGATGCCGTGCACGCCCTCCAGCCGCTCCACCGCGCCGCCGGTCTCGAAGACCTGGGCATCCACCCAGTCCAGCTTCACCTTGACGCCGTGCGCGATGCCGCCATGGATCAGCGCCTCGTTCAGCGACTTATAGGCGTCCAGCAGGTTGGTGTACTTGCCCACCACCGCGACCTTCACCTCCCCCTCGGGGTGGTTGAGGCCGCGCACGATCTGCTGCCAGCGGCTCAGGTCCGGCTCGCCATAGGCGGACATGTCGAAGTGGCGCAGGACCTCCCGGTCCAGCCCTTCCTCGTGATAGCTCAGCGGCACCTCGTAGATGCTGCTGGCATCCAAGGCCGGGATCACGCTCTCGGGGCGCACGTTGCAGAACAGCGCGATCTTGCGGCGCTCGTTGTCCGGGATCTGGCGATCGCAGCGGCAGAGCAGGATCTGCGGCTGGATGCCCAGGCCCAGCAGTTCCTTCACGCTGTGCTGCGTCGGCTTGGTCTTCAGCTCGCCGGCCGAGGGGATGTAGGGCACCAGCGTCAGGTGGACGAAGAGGCTCTGCCGCTGGCCGAGCTCGTTGCCGAGCTGCCGCAGGGCTTCCAGGAAGGGCAGGCTCTCGATGTCGCCCACCGTGCCGCCGACCTCGACCAGCACGAAGTCGTAGTCCTCGGTCTCGGCCAGGACGCCGGCCTTGATGTGGTCGGTGATGTGCGGAATGACCTGGACCGTCCCGCCCAGGTAGTCGCCGCGGCGCTCCTTGGCGAGCACCTCCGAATAGATGCGCCCGGAGGTCCAGGCATCCGCCTGGTTCGCATGGACGCCGGTGAAGCGCTCGTAGTGGCCGAGATCGAGGTCGGTTTCCGCCCCGTCATCGGTCACGAAGACCTCGCCATGCTGATAGGGACTCATCGTCCCCGGGTCCACGTTGAGATAGGGGTCGAGCTTGCGCAGCCGGACCTTGTATCCGCGCGCCTGCAACAGCGCCGCGAGGGAGGCGGCGGCGATGCCCTTGCCGAGAGAGGAGACCACGCCGCCGGTGATGAAGATGAACCGCGTCATGGGAGTCCGTCATAACCCTTTCCGGGGGTGCCCGGCTACACGCACGGCACGCGGGAGGGCCATGCGCGGATCAAACCCGCGCGGGTGTTGAACCGCGCGGGGATCGATGCAGGGGCCGTCAGTTGTTCGGGACGGAAGGCCCGGACGGAGTCGCCGGCAGGGCCGGCAGGGCCGGGGGTGCGCCAGGCGCCGGGGTCGTGGAAGGTGCGGCGGGCGTACCACCGGGGGTGGCGGGCGCGCCGGCGGCCGGGGGCGGGTTGTTCAGGATGGAGCTGCCGCCGCTCTGGCTGGCGCCACGGTTGATCAGCGCCAGCGCCATGGCCAGCACCATGAAGAGCGTGGCCAGAACCGCGGTGGAGCGGGTCAGCAGGTTGGCGGTGCCGCGCCCGGTCATGAAGGCGCCCATCCCCTGGGAGGAGCCGATGCCGAGGCCGCCACCCTCGCTGCGCTGGAGCAGCACCACGCCGATCAGCGCGAGGGCGACGAAGAAGTGCAGGACGAGCAGGACGGTGGTCATGGTGCCCGGCTTCTAGCCGCCCCGCGTGACCGTTGCTACCCCGGCCGAGCGGCCCGGCCGGGGTTTTGCGCCCGAATCCCGCGCATATCCCGACCGGTCCGGGCCCGGATCAGCCCGCCGCGCCGGCGGCGATGGCCAGGAAGTCCGCCGCCACCAGCGAGGCGCCGCCCACCAGCGCGCCATCCACATGCGGCAGCGCCAGGATCGCCTTGGCGTTGGAAGGCTTCACCGAGCCGCCATAGAGCAGGCGGGTGCCCTGCCCCGCCTCGCCGAAGCGGGCCACCAGCTCCTGCCGCATCCGGGCATGCATGGCGGCGATGTCCGCCTCGGTGGGCGTCTTGCCGGTGCCGATGGCCCAGACGGGCTCATAGGCCACCACGCCCTTCGCCGCCGTGAAGCCGTCCGGCAGGGAGCCGGCGATCTGCCCGGCCACCACGGATTCGGCCTCCCCCGCCTCCCGCTGGGCCAGGCTTTCCCCGACGCAGACGATGGGGACCAGCCCGGCGGCGATGGCGGCCTCGGCCTTGGCCTTCACCAGCGCGTCCGTCTCGCCATGGTCGGCGCGGCGCTCGGAATGGCCGAGGATCACATAGGCGCAGCCGGCATCCGCCAGCATCGGGGCGGAAACGTCGCCGGTATGGGCGCCCTTCTCCTCCGGCGAGCAGTCCTGCGCCCCGACCGCGATGGGCTGGAAGGCGATGGCGGCGGAGGCCGCGTGGATATGCACGAAGGGCGGGCAGACCAGCAGGTCCACGGCGCCGGTCACCGCCCCCGCCCCTTGCCGGACCGCGTCGGCGAGGCCGGCGGCCTCCCGGGCGGTGCCGTTCATCTTCCAGTTGCCGGCGATCAGCGGGCGGATGCCAGGGGTCATCGAAACCTCTCCGAACGTTTCATTCGCTCTCCCCGGCGGTATCCCGGCCGGTGGAGGTTTGGCAACTCCGCCCGCCTCCGGTAAGGCGTGCCCCCGACCCGGCGTACCATGCCGGACCCTTCTTCTTTCGGGCGCCCCCGGGCCGCCTCAGGGACTTGCCGGACCGAGATGCTCACCGCCTTCCGCCGCCTCGCCGGGACATGGTTCGCCAAGGGCCTGTTCCTGCTGCTGATCCTTTCCTTCGGCATCTGGGGGATCGAGGACGTCGTGCGCAATTTCGGCCGTGACAGCGCCGTGGCGCGCGTGGACGGGCAGCCGATCGAGCTGGCCGAGGCCCAGCAGGCGGCGCGGCGGCAGATGGCGCAGCTGCAGCGGCAGCTCGGCCCGGACTTCGCCGTCAACGATGCCGTGCGGCAGACCGCGGCCCAGCAGGCGGTGGCGGCCCTGGTCAACCAGCGCATCGCCTCGGCGGAATCCGACCGCATGGGCATCGCCGCCTCCGACCAGGCGGTGCGCGACTACGTCTTCGCCATCCCGGCCTTCCAGGCGGGCGGGCAGTTCAGCCGCCCCATCTTCAACCAGTTCCTGCGCGGCAACGGGCTGGACGAGAACGGCTTCCTGGCCCTGGTGAAGCGGGAGCTGGAGCGGCAGCAGATCATCACCTCGATCCGCGCGGGCATCCACGCCCCGGATGCGCTGGTGAAGCCCCTGCTGGCCCAGGCGGGCGAGCGCCGTGTGGTGGAGCTGGCGACCCTGCCGCTCTCGGACGCACCGGAGCCGCCGGCCCCGACCGGGGAGCAGCTCCGCCGCTTCTGGGAAAACAACCCGCAGCAGTTCTCCACCCCGGAATACCGCACCGCGACCGTCGCGCGGCTGGCCGCCGAGATCGTGATGAAGGACGTCCACGTCACGGACGAGGAAATCGCCCAGGCCTATGCCGCCGCCGGCGACCGCTTCCACGCGCCGGAGCGCCGGACGCTGGAGCAGGTTCTCTTCCCCACCGGCCCCCGGTCGGAGGAAGAGGCGAAGGCCCTGGCCGAGGCCTGGAAGGGCGGCGCCGGTTTCGCCACGATCAGCGAGAAGGCGAAGGCGGAGGGCGGGCAGCCGGTGGAGCTGGGCACGCTGTCCCAGGCCGAGATCCCCGTGCCGGAACTGGCCCGGGCGGCCTTCGCCACGCCGGAGGGCGAGGTGTCGGCGCCGGTGAAGTCCTCCTTCGGCTGGCATGTGCTGAAGGTGGCCAAGGTCGATCCCCCGGCGGTGCGCGGGCTGGACCAGGTGCGCGACGAGCTGCGCAACGAGCTGGCCCAGAGCAAGGCCGCGGACATGGCCTTCGAGCGCATCAACGGCGCCGAGGACGCGCTGGCCGGCGGCGCGAAGCTGGCGGAGGCGGCGAAGCAGTTCGGCATGGAGGTCGGCACGGTGACGGTGGATGCCACTGGCCATGCCCCGGACGGGCAGGCCGCCACGCTGCCGGTGCCGGACTATGCCCGGGACGAGACCGTGGCCGCCATCTTCGCGGCGCAGCCCCGGCAGCCCGCGCGGATGGAGGAATCCAAGGCCGGGGCCGGCTTCGTGGGCGTCGAGCTGGATTCGGTCCAGCCCCCCGCGCCCCGGCCCTTCGAGCAGGTGGTGGACGCCGTCCGCGCCGCCTGGACCGAGGATGCCCGCGCCCATGCCCAGGAGGAGAAGGCGGCCGCGCTGCTCGGCGCGGTGAAGGACGGGCGCAGCCTGGAGGATGCGGCGAAGGAGGCCGGGGTGATCGCCCTGCGCAGCGATCCCTTCGGCCGCGACGGGCGCAACGAGGCCGGCCCCCGCGTGCCGCCCGAGCTGCTGAACCAGATCTTCGGCACGAAGCCCAAGGACGCCACCATGGCGCGTACCGCCCAGGGCTTCGCCGTGGCGCAGGTGCTGGAGGTCACGCCGGGCGACGTGAACGATGCCACGGCCCTGCGGGCCTTCCGCGGCCGGATCGAGAACGGCATGGGGGACGAGCTGGAGATCCAGTACCTCAACGCCTTGCGCGACAGCACCCCGGTGCAGATCAACGAGGCGCTGCTGCCGCAGGTCGCCGGGGGGATGCCGTGATGCCGCACGCCCCGCTTGATCACGGCGCCGGGAGGCGGAACACTGTCCGGCCATGATCCTGGCCATGATCCCCGACGCCGCCCTCCCCCGCCCCCTGCCGGCCGGCCCGGGAAGGGGCCGGCCATGAGCGAGACCTCCCT
>NZ_BDLP01000241.1:0-6672 GCF_001950415.1 Roseomonas sp. TAS13 | reverse complement strand
GCCCCGCGGGGCGTAGGAACCGGAGGAGGAGCGGGTGGAACCGTCCGGGATGGGCTCCATGGCGATGACCGGGCCGTTGCCCAGGCTGGCCACCTGCACGGCTGGCGGCGGGGCCGAGGCGATGCTGGTCGAGCCGTCGGGGATGGGCTCCATGCGGATCACCGGGCCGGGCGGCAGGGTCGCGACCTTCACGCCCGGATCGACGGCGCGGCGCTGGTCGCGCAGCGCCAGCATGGTGGCGGTGTCGCCGCGGCGCGGCCCGGCCGGGATGCGCAGCGGGATGTCGGCGGCGGCATAGACCTCCGGCGGCGCGCGGTGGGACGGATGGGCGTCCACGATCCGCGGCCCGATCCGGGCGACGTAGTTGCGGGTCTCGGCGGGCAGGCCCTTGCCGCCCCAGAGGTAGTCCTCCAGGCGGCGGGGGCCGGCGTTGTAGGCGGCGAGGAAGGCCGGGCTGCCGTAGAGCTCGTACATCTCCCGGATATAGGCGGCGCCGGCCATGATGCTGTCATAGGGGTGGTAGGGGTCGTTCCCGAACCCGTAGCGGGAGGCGAGCTCGGCATAGGTGCCGGGCATCACCTGCATCAGGCCCATGGCGCCCACCGGGCTGGTGGCCGTGGTCCGGCCCGCGCTCTCCTGGCGCATCACCTCGCGAATCCAGCGCTCCGGCACGTCGAACCGCTTGGAGGCATCGCGGATATAGGGGCCCCAGGGATCGCCGGGCGGGCCGGGCGGGTCGTAGGAGGCGGGGCGGTGGTAGTTGGAGGAGGAATCGTAGATATGCCGGGACGAGCTGGTCGCGACCTGCTGGCTGCCGCAGGCGGCCACACAGGCCAGAAGCGACAGCGTCATCGCTCCCCGCACGCGCGCGGTCAGGCCGCGCCGATCAAACCCGCGAGGAAGCATCCCCCAATCCCCCCAATCCTCGGTACTCCCGCGGTCCTTCCGGCTTGGCCGATCGCCGGCGCCCCCACGCTGGCGAAACGGCCGGAAGCCGCGGTGCAGACGGTGCCTGCGGCGGAAAGGGCTAACGGAAGCCTGGGCATGAAGCAAGTGGAGACTCTACGATGCATATCGCGGGCTGGCGCCGCTGTGCGATCCACGTCACGTTGGCGCCCCCTTCTCGCCACATTCCGCGCAGAAGACACTCTGCCTTTCCGAAAGGAACGCCTCATGCGTCGTATAACAAGCCATTCCCGGGCGCATCGTTCGTCTTCGGCTGCTCTTCGGCTCTGCCTGGTTTCACTGGCCCTGGCCGGCGGCCTGGCCGCCTGCGCACCACAGAACACGGGCGCGACTTACAGCAGCGCGACCATGGGCGTGCCGGCGGCCGTGACCTATGGCGTGGTCAAGGGCACGCGGCCGGTGACGGTCCAGAGTGGCCGCAGCGGGGTGGGCACCGCGGCGGGCGCGGTGGCGGGCGGCGTAGCCGGCTCCTTCATCGGCGGCGACTGGCGCAGCAACGTGCTGGGCGGCCTGGGCGGCGCGGTGCTGGGCGGGCTCGCCGGCAATGCGATCGAGCGCGGGACCGGCACCGGCCAGGCCATCGAGTTCATCATCCAGCAGGACAATGGCGGCGACATCGCCGTGGTGCAGACCAACGAGGACAACCTGCAGGTCGGCGACCGGGTCTTCATCACCCATGGTCCCGACCAGGTGCGCATCGGCCGGGCCATTGGCGCCCCGCCGCCGGCCACCGGCGTCTCCGCCCGTCCGATCGGTGCCTACGCGCCCAAGTAGGACGGTAGAGGCCCCGCGAGGGCACCGGGGGAAGGAAGGCCCTCCCCCGGCGGCACGGCCCGCCAGGGGTTCCGGCGGGCAGGGCGGGGCCGCCCTGCCCGCAAGACAGGTTGTAGCGCCCCGCGGCTTCGTATAGGCACGCCCGCCATGACCGCCCAGCCGTCGCCCGTCTTCCAGATCGACGCGAGCAACCCACGACGCCTCTCCCGCGCCATGGAGGACCTGTCCTCCGGCCTGCAGACCTGGCGGCTGAGCTGGGCGCTGGCGCGACTCGACCTGCGCAACCGCTACCGCGGCTCGGTGATCGGGCCCTTCTGGCTGACCCTTTCCACCGCCGCGATGCTGGCGGGGCTGGGGCTGCTCTATTCCCGCCTGCTCGGCATCAGCCTGCGCGACTACCTGCCGCACCTGGCGGTCAGCCTCGTGGTCTGGAACGTGATCAACGGCCTGGTGACGGATGCCTGCACGGCGCTGACCGGCGCGGAAGGGGTGATCCGGCAGATGCGCCTGCCCTTCACCACCCATGCGCTGCGCTGCGTCTTCCGCAACGTGCTGACGGCGGCGCACAACATCCCCCTGCTCTTCCTCGTGCTGGCGATCTTCAACCGCTGGCCGGGGCCGGAGGTCGTGCTGCTGGTCCCCGGGCTGCTGATCTTCTTCCTGAACGCCCTGGCGGCCTCGGTCTTCCTGGGCATGGTCTGTGCCCGGTTCCGCGATGTCGGGCCGATCGTGACCAACATCATGCAGCTCGCCTTCTTCATGAGTCCGGTGATCTGGAAGGCCGACCTGCTGAGCCCCGCGACCCAGGCCTGGCTGCCGCTGAACCCCTTCTACGACCTGCTGGAAGTGCTGCGCGGCCCGCTGGTGGATGGCGGCGGGGCCATGATGGCCTGGGTCGGCGCCATCCTCTATACCCTGGCCGCCACGGGGCTGGCCCTGGGCTTCTTCGTCCGCTTCCGCGGCCGCCTCGCCTTCTGGGTCTGACGACGACATGGCTATCATCGAGGCCCAGGGGCTCAACATCGAGTTCCCGCTCTACCACGTCGCTTCCCGTTCGCTGAAGAAGCGGCTGCTGGCCAAGGCGGCGGTGCGGGTGAGCACGGACGAGTCCAACCGCGTGGTGGTGAACGCCCTGCGCGACCTCACCTTCACCATCCGCCCGGGCGAGCGCGTGGCGCTGGTCGGGCACAACGGCGCGGGCAAGACCACGCTGCTGCGGACGCTGGCCGGAATCTACGAGCCGGTCGGCGGGTCGCTGCGGGTGGAGGGGGAGATCGGCTCGCTGATCGACCCGGCGGCCGGCATGGACCCGGATTCCACGGGGCGCGAGAACATCCGCCTGCGCGGGCTCTTCCGTGGCCTCGGCGACGCCGAGATCGCCGGGCTGGAGCGCGAGGCCGCCGCCTTCTCCGGTCTGGACGAGTTCCTGGACGTGCCGATCCGCGGCTATTCCGCCGGCATGAGCATCCGCCTCTCCTTCGCGATGGCCACCACCATGAACCCCGACATCCTGCTGATGGACGAATGGTTCTCGGCCGGCGACGCGGATTTCATGCGCAAGGCCGAGGAGCGGCTGGCGGCGCTGGTGGACAAGGCGGAGATCATGGTCATCGCCACGCACGACTTCAACGTGGTGCGCCGCTGGTGCAACCGCGCCATCCGGCTGGAGGCCGGGCGCATCACCGCCGACGGCACGGTGGACGAGATCCTGGGCGCCGCCTGAGGCCCATCCGCCGTCCCGTTCCGGCTTTCCGTTCCCGGGCCGGGCCGCCCGTCGCGTGCCTTTGTCCCCCCGCCTGGTTGCTTCCCCGGACTGCTGCCGTTATCGCTCTCGCCCGATGGGTGAACGAGACGACAAGCCGTTGAAACGGTCCTTGCTGGCGCCGCTGCGGGATCTTCCGGAACCCTGGAAGCGCCAGTTGCGCCAGGGCTTCCGGAAGGGGGTGCGCGCCTATCGGGCGATCCCCATCGCGCGCATGATCGGCCTGCGCCTCGCGGCCCTGAGCCCAGGGTTGAAGGCCAGGCTGGTTCATCGCTTCATGGCCTATGAGCGGCTTTCCGAAGGAGCCGCGCTTCCCGCCCACATCTCCGTGCAGGGTGTGCGGCTGCAGCCGCCACCGGTCCTGTCAGATGCGGAACGCTCCGCCTTCCTGCGCCTCGCGGCGCGGCATGGCGGGATCTGAACGCGGAAAGCGGCGGAATACCGATGCGGTTGCTGATCGACATGCAGGGCGCCCAGGGCACGAGCCGCCTTCGCGGCATCGGGCGCTACTCGCGCGACCTGGCGCTCGCCCTGGCGCGGGAGGCCCGGGGGCACGAGGTGCACCTGCTGCTCAACGGCACGTTGGGCGATGGCGGCGACGCGCTGCGGGAAGCCTTCGGCGAGGTCCTGCCGGATTCCGCCTTCCATCTCTGGTGGGGCCCCGCCGGCGCGCCGGATGTCACCGAGCCCCGTCCCGCCCGGCGCACGGCGGGTGAGATCCTGCGGGCCGAGGCCATCGCCGCGCTGGCGCCGGACCTGCTCCTGGCGACCAGCCTCTTCGAGGGTTCATCCGACGACGTGATCGCGCGCTGGCCGCCCGACCGGGCACGGCCGGCCACGGCGGCGGTCTGCTACGACCTGATCCCGCTGATCCAGCGGGAGGACTATCTCGATGGCCCCTGGGCGGGGGCGCAGCGGCTGAAGGACTGGTACTTCCGCTGCCTGCACGAGATGGCCGAGGCCGACCTGCTGCTCGCCATCTCCGAGGCCAGCCGGCAGGACGCCATGGAGCATCTCGCCCTGCCCGGCGACCGGGTGGTCAATATCCGCGCCGGGTACAGCGCGGTCTTCGGCCCGCAGCGAATGGACGCAACGCGGAAGCAGGCGCTGCTCGCCCGCTACGGGCTGCGCGACGGCTTCGTGCTCTTTGTCGGCGGCGGCGACCCGCGCAAGAACGAGGCCGGGCTGCTGCGGGCCCAGGCGCTGTTGCCGCCGGCGTTGCGGGCCCGGCACCAGCTGGTGATCGTCGGCGCCACGGACCCCGCGGAATTCGCCTTGGCCCGCAAGGCGGCCGGCCTCGGGGCGGAGGAAGCGGTGCTGATCCGCTTCGTGCCGGAGGCGGACCTGCCGGCGCTCTACGCGGCCTGCGACCTTTCGGTGCTTCCTTCCTTCTACGAGGGTTTCGGCCTGCCGGTGCTGGAGGCCATGGCCTGCGGCGCCCCGGCGATCGGCAGCCGCGCCGGCAGCCTGCCGGAAGTGATCGGACTGGAGGAGGCGCTGTTCGACCCGCGTGATCCGGCGGATATCGCCCGGTTGATGACGCGCGCCCTGGCGGAGCCCGCTTTCCGCGCACAGCTCCTGGCCCATGCCCCGGCCCAGGCGGCACGCTTCGGCTGGGCGGATACCGCGGCACGCAGCTGGTCGGCGCTGGAGGCCCTGCTGGAAGCCCCGCGTCTCCGGGACCGTCCCGCCCATCTCGTGCCCGGGCGGCGCCTGCCGCGCCTCGCCCTGGTCTCGCCCCTGCCGCCGCAGCCGACCGGCATCGCCGACTATACGCGTGAGCTCGCCCCGGCCCTGGCGCGCCATTACGACGTCACCCTGGTCTGCGAGAGCGGCCTGACCGAGGACGAGCGGCTGCGGGGCGCCTTTCCGGTGCTGGATGCCGGCACCTTCGGGAACCTGGGGGAACGCTTCGACCGGGTGCTCCACCAGCTCGGCAATTCCGATCTCCACGACTTCCAGTATCGGGGCCTGCTGGCGGAGCAGCCAGGGGTGGCGACGCTGCACGATTCCTTCCTGTCCGGCCACGCGCTCTGGCGGGCCTACCGGGAGGGCGACCGGGAGCGTCTCGTCGCGGCGCTGCATGCCTCCCACGGCTGGCCCGCCGTCCTGACCTGGCTGCGCGAGGGCGATATCGCCGCGACCCGCGCCTGGCCCTGCAGCCTGCCGGTGCTGCGCGACACGATCGGCGTGATCCAGCACTCGCTGCACGCCGCCGAATGGACGCGGCGGCACTACGACGCGGCCACGGCGGGGGAGCCTGCCATCATCCCGCATTTGCGCCGGCTTCCTCCGAAGGGCGACCGGGCCGCCGCCCGCCGGCGCCTGGGGCTGGCACCGGATCTCCCGGTCATCGCCAGCTTCGGCATCCTGACAGCCAGCAAGCTGCCGGACCGTCTCGTCGCGGCCTGCCATGGACTGCACCACGCGGGGAAGCGGCCGCTCCTGGCGCTGGTGGGCGAGGCGGTGGAGCAGCTCGACCTCCCGCGCGAAGGCGCCACCCTGCGGCTGACCGGACGGGTCTCGCCCCAGGACTATGCCGACTGGATGGCGGCGGCCGATATCGCGGTCCAACTGCGCGACCATTCGCGCGGCGAGACCTCCGGCGCCCTGATCGACTGCCTCGCGGCGGGGCTTCCCGTGGTGGTGAACCGCCATGGCACCATGTCGCAGGTGCCGGATGGCTGCCTCCGCGCCATTCCCGAACGGTTCGGGGATGGGGAGCTGCGCGCCGTGCTGCAGGATCTGCTGCAGGACCCCGCCTCGGGCCGCCAACTCGGCGCACGGGCACGGGAATGGGTGCGGGAGACGCTATCCCCCGAGCGGATCGGGCTGGCCTATCGCGAGGCGATCGAGGCGTTCTACGACAGGCCCGGCGCCTTCCTCCGGCTGGGCGATCCCTTCCATGGCGCCCTGCTGCCGCGCGGCAGCGCCGAGGACTGGGCCTCCGTCGCCCAAGCCAGCCTGGCCAATTTCCCGCCGCGCCGGCCGCCCTTCCTGTTTCTGGACGTGACCGATGGCTGGCCGGACCCGGCGGAGCTGGAGCGCCTGCTGCTGGCGCATCCCCCGGCGCTCCGCGTGGAGCCCGTCCGCTTCGAGATGCCGGCGGAGGACGGCGCCACGCTTCCGGCGGGAACGCGGGCGGCCCCGGCCGGCGCCTACCGGACAGC
>NZ_BDLP01000240.1:0-6691 GCF_001950415.1 Roseomonas sp. TAS13 | reverse complement strand
TCGCCTTACGGTGGAGCTGTGCGTAGATGTGATCAAGAGACAAATCCGCCAGGACCCTGCGGGCCCTGGACCCGATGAGTTGGTTCTGACGGATGCCGGATCGCGCCGGAGAGCGATGCTCTCCGGCGGGCTGCCGGTGCCGCGAGCGCGGAGACGGTGTCTTTCTTCTTTTCGGGAGCCCCGCGTTTCCACCTGTTTCGGGGATCAGGCGGCAGGGTAACGGCCGCCACAGGCGCCAACGAAAGGCGGGGCCCGGGGACATACCATGTCCCCGGCGGAGAGGGGGGGCGGAGCCTCTCTGCCGGGGGCTGCCCCGGGCGCCGCGCCCCGCCTTTCCCCGAGGACGGAACGGCCCGCGAAAGCCGGGGCGGGAGGCTGGACAGGGGCGGGAGCCGGTCGTTTGATGCCCGCCCTGAGGAGCGGTGATCCGGGAACCGGACGCCAGCGACGGATGACAGGGCAGGAGTGCATCATGGCCACGCTACGCAGCCAGAACTGGTTCAACGACCCCTCCGACCCGGATATGACGGCGCTCTATCTGGAGCGCTACCTGAACTACGGCCTGACGCCGCAGGAGCTGCAATCCGGCCGCCCGATCATCGGCATCGCCCAGACCGGCAGCGACCTCGCCCCCTGCAACCGCCATCACATCGAGCTGGCGGAACGCACGCGGGCCGGCATCCGCGACGCCGGAGGCATCCCGCTGGAATTCCCCTGCCACCCGATCCAGGAGACCGGCAAGCGACCCACCGCGGCGCTGGACCGCAACCTTGCCTATCTGTCGCTTGTCGAGGTGCTCTACGGCTATCCGCTCGACGGGGTGGTGCTCACCACCGGCTGCGACAAGACCACGCCCGCCCTGCTGATGGGCGCCGCCACGGTGAACATCCCGGCCATCGTCCTGTCCGGAGGCCCGATGCTGGACGGGCACTACAAGGGCAAGCTGGCCGGCAGCGGCACCATCATCTGGGAGGCGCGGCGCCGCATGGCGGCGGGCGAGATCGGCTACGAGGAGTTCATGGCGCTGGCCGCCGCCTCCGCCCCCAGCGTCGGCCACTGCAACACCATGGGCACGGCGCTGTCGATGAACTCGCTGGCCGAGGCGCTGGGCATGAGCCTGCCCGGCTGCGCCTCCATCCCCGCCCCGTACCGGGAGCGCGGGCAGATGGCCTACGTCACCGGCAAGCGCATCGTGGAGATGGTCCACGAGGACCTGACGCCGCGCAAGGTGATGACCAAGGAGGCCTTCGAGAACGCCATCATGGTGGCCTCGGCGCTCGGCGCCTCCACCAACTGCCCGCCGCACCTGGTCGCCATCGCGAAGCATGTCGGCGTCGAGCTCAGCCTCGACGACTGGCAGCGTGTCGGGCACGAGCTGCCGCTGCTGGTCAACTGCCAGCCCGCCGGCGCCTATCTCGGCGAATCCTTCCACCGGGCCGGCGGCGTGCCGGCGGTGATGCGGGAGCTGCTGGATGCCGGCGTGCTGCATGGCGGGCCGGTGGGCGTCAGCGGCCGCCCGATCGCCGAGAGCCTGGCCGGCGTGACGGTGGAGGACCGCGACGTGATCCGCCCCTTCTCCGCGCCGCTGATGCCGGAGGCGGGGATGCTGGTGCTGCGCGGCAACCTCTTCGATACCGGCGTGATGAAGACCTCGGTGATCTCCAGGGAGTTCCACGACCGCTACCTGTCCAACCCCGGGGACCCGGATGCCTTCGAGGGCCGCGCCATCGTCTTCGAGGGGCCGGAGGACTACCACAAGCGGATCAACGACCCGGCGCTGGAGATCGACGAGTACTGCATCCTCTTCATCCGCGGCTGCGGCCCGGTCGGCTATCCCGGCTCGGCGGAGGTGGTGAACATGCAGCCGCCCGACGCGCTGATCCGGCGTGGCGTCAACGCGCTGCCCTGCATCGGCGACGGGCGGCAGAGCGGCACCTCGGCCAGCCCCTCCATCCTCAACGTCTCGCCCGAGGCGGCGGTGGGCGGCGGCCTCGCCCTGCTGAAGACGGGCGACCGCGTGCGCTTCGACCTGCGCGCCCGGCGGGTGGACCTTCTGCTGCCGCCGGAGGAGATCGCGGCGCGGCGCGATGCCCTGCAGCCCTATGTGCCGAACAACCAGACGCCCTGGCAGCAGCTCTACCGCGAGCGGGTGGGGCAGCTCTCCGACGGCGCCTGCCTGGACTTCGCCACGGCCTATCAGGATGTGGTCCATACCAAGGGGATGCCCCGGCACTCGCACTGAGGCGCATCGCCCGTCCTGTTCCTGACCACCCCAGCGCCGTCCCCGGGCCGATCCCCGTGCGGACGGCCCGACTGACGGAAACGAGTTTCATGACAGATCCGCGCGCCGCCACCGAGGCGCTGCTCCAGGCCCGCCGCAGCCGCGACTGGATCGCCGTCCTGCCCGACGGCGCCCGGCCGCAGGACGAGGCCGAGGCCTATGCCATCCAGGACGCGGTGGCGGCGGCGCTGGCGCCGGAGCAGGGCGGCATCGCCGCCTGGAAGGTCGGTGCCGCCAACGCCGAGGCCCCGCCCTTCGCCGCGCCGATCCTGGCCGGCACGCTGCGCTTCGACGACAGCCCCTTCGCTCCCGGCTTCTTCCAGGTGATGGGGGTGGAGGCCGAGCTCGCCTACCGCATGGGCCGCGACCTGCCGCCGCGCGCCGAGCCCTATGCGCCGGAGGAGGTGCTGGACGCGGTGGCCAGCCTGCACCCGGCCATCGAGATCGCCGACACCCGCTTCATGGGGCTGAACACCACCGACAGGCTGAGCCACCTGGCCGACCAGCAGAGCCATGGCGCCCTGATCGTCGGCCCGGCGCTGGCGGACTGGCGCGGCGTCGTGCCCACGGCGCAGCCCTTCATCCTGCGCCTGAACGGCCAGGTGGCGGCGGAGGGCAGGGGCGGCAACCCGGGCGGCGACCCGGCGCGGCTGCTGCACTGGATGGCGAACCATGCCGCCGCGCGCACCGGCGGGCTGAAGGCGGGCGACGTGGTCACCACCGGCTCCTGCTGCGGCGCCATCCCCGTGCCGCCGGGCACGGCGGTGGAGGCGGAGTTCCCGGGTATCGGCACGGTGCGGACCGCCATCGGCTGAACGGGACGCCCCCAATCGGCGGGCCGGCCCGTACCCGGAGCGGACCGCCGTGGGGCGCATCGCCCGGGAACGCGGACGCCGCGCCCGGGACGATGAGCCGGTGCCCTGGCGGGGCGGATGCGGACGGGCCGGGAATGCCCTGGCCGGACCTGTGCGGAGGGCCGGAACGGGCAATGGTCCCCCTCGGCCGGATGTTGAAACGCTGCCGGAGTGACCATGTGAGGCGCGTGGGCACGGAGCCACAGGGAGGAAGAAGATGAGCCAGAAGCCGGCGATCCTGGTGATGTCGAAACTGATGCCGGCCATCGAGGCCAAGCTCGAGGCGTCCTTCGAACTGCACCGCCTGCCCCCGCCGGGTGAAAGGGACGCCTTCCTGCGCGAGACGGGGCCGCACGTCCGTGGCGTCGCCACCAGCGGCACCGCCGGGCTGCCGGGCGCGGTCATGGAGGCGCTGCCGGCGCTGGAGATCGTCGCGGTCAACGGCATCGGCGTGGATGCGGTGGACACGGAGCAGGCCAGGCGGCGCGGCATCCCCGTCACCGCGACACCCGGCGTGCTCACCGACGATGTCGCCGATCTCGGCATGGCGCTGATGCTCGCCGTGTCGCGCAACCTCTGCAACGCCGACCGCTTCGTGCGCGAGGGGCGCTGGGAGCGCGAGACCATGGCGCTCGGCCACAAGGTCAGCGGCAAGCATCTGGGCATCCTGGGCATGGGCCGCATCGGCCGCGCCGTGGCGCAGCGCGCCGCGGGCTTCGGCATGACCATCGCCTACAACGACCTGCATCCGGTAGAGGGCCTGCCGGACTACCGCTTTGTCGGCTCGCTGGTGGAGCTGGCGCGGGAATCCGACTTCCTGGTGATCACCGCCTCGGGCGGGCCGGAATCGCGCGGCCTGGTCAATGCCCATGTGCTCGACGCGCTGGGGCCGGAGGGCATCCTGGTCAACATCGCCCGCGGCTCCATCGTCTCGGAGCCGGCGCTGATCGCGGCCTTGCAGGAAAGGCGCCTGGGCGGCGCCGGGCTCGACGTCTTCGCCGAGGAGCCGCATGTGCCCGAGGCGCTGCGCCGCATGGAGAACGTGGTGCTGCAGCCGCACCGCGCCAGCGCCACGGTGGAGACCCGGCTGGCCATGGGCAACCTCGTGGTGGAGAACCTGCGGGCGCATTTCGCCGGGCAGCCCCTGCCGACGCGGGTGGCCTGACGCTCCTTCGGGGGGGGGCGTGCAACGGGCGGCGGGGGGGGCCATCGCCGGCCCGGGAGCGGCCATGCTAGCCTGCCCGGGCAACGGGATGCAGGCAGGGCCGCTTGAGCTTCCAGATCACGAAGTCCCTTTCGCTGCTCGCCCAGCCGAGCTTCCTGCTGTTCCTCTGCCTCCTGTTGGGGACCCTGCTGGTGTGGCGCCGCTGGCGGCGCAGCGGGCTCACGCTTCTCGGCCTGGCGTCGGGGTTCCAGTTGCTGCTGATCCTGCTGCCGATCGATTCCTGGCTGCTGGCACCGCTGGAGAACCGCTTCCCGCAGCCCGATCCGCCCCCGGCCCATGTGGATGGCATCATCGTGCTGGGCGGGGCGGTGCGGACGGAGATGACCGAGGTGCACGGCACCCCCTCGCTCAACGGCGCGGCGGAGCGGATGACCGCCTTCGTGGGGCTGGCCCGGCGCTATCCCGGGGCGCGGCTGGCCTTCACCGGCGGCAGCGGGCGGCTGGTGGCCGGGCATGTCACGGAATCCGAGGTGGCGCGCCGCCTCTTCGAGGAGCTGGGCCTGACCCGGCCGGTCATCTACGACGAGGAGTCCCGCACGACCTACGAGAACGCGGTCTTCCTGCGGCAGAAAGTGCGGCCCGCGCCGGGGGAGACCTGGCTGCTGGTGACCTCCGCCTGGCACATGCCGCGTTCGGTCGGCGCCTTCCGGCGGGCCGGGTGGGAGGTCCTGCCCTGGCCGGTCGATTACCGCAGTGGGGCGTCCTATGGCGAGACGCTGGAGAACAGCCTGCCCGATAAGCTCGGCAACCTCGACGGCGCCGTGCATGAATGGCTGGGCCTGCTCGGCTACCGGCTCATGGGGCGTAGCGCCACGCTCTTCCCGGGGCCGGGGGAGTAGACGCGGCCGCCGGGTTCAGCCCTTCCCGGCACCTTTCTGCGCGCCCTCGGCACGGCGCCGGGTCAGGGAGGCCGCCACGGGCGGCGGGCGGCCCGGCTCCGCCCCGTTCGCCGTGCCCATCGGCCCCGTCAGGGCGCGATGCACCTCGGCGATCAGGTTGGGCAGGTCGGTGGTCTGCACCGCGTTGTTCGAGACATGGGCCGCCACGATCTGCACGGTCAGCGACACCGGATCGCGCTTCTTCGGGGCCAGCAGCCCGGGGATCTGCTTGCGGGGACGCTTCCGCGCCAGGGCCCCCGGCTGCAGCAGGACGCCGAGGCTGCCCAGCCCGGCGCCGGCCAGGAGGGCGGCGGCGGCATCGGCGCGGACTTCCTCGCTCCCGGCCTGCGCGGACGCCGCCACGGGCTCGGGTTCCGGGGGCGCGACGGGCTGCGCGGCAACTTCCCCGGGCGTGGCTTCCGCCTGGCTGTCCGTGGTGCCGCGTGGGGTGTCCGGGGAAGCCTCCTGAAGGGCCAGAGCGGGCTGCTCCGGCGCAGGAGGGTGTGCCCTGCCACCGGCCCGGCGCGGTTTCGCAACGCTGCCCGCCGGCGGGGCGGCGGCCGGGGGAGGCGAGGCCGGAGCATCCTGCGCAGGAGGTGCCTCCACGGCCGGGGGTGTCTTTTCCCGGGGTGCGGCATCCTGGGGCAACGAAGCCTGAGGGGCCGGCGCCTGGGCTGCCCCGGCCGGCGGCGCATCGGTGGGCGGAGCCGCGGCATGGCCGCCGGAAGGCCCTTCGGAAAGGCCGGGGGCGGGCGCATGCGCGAGAAGGCGGCGCAACGTGCCGGCGGTTTCGTGGAAGCCGTCCCGGCGGCTCACGACAAAGGCCTTTCCGTCCAGCCAGAAGATCCGCTGCTGCATGGACAAGCGATGGATCTGGGATTCGGTCGCCGGCAGGAAACGACAGCCGAGCGATTCCGCGATCGCATACTGCTCGCGCGTCAGTTGCACCGATGAGTTCTCATAATATCTGTAGAACCTGTGCGAAGGGCAGGTGGGACAGGGCTTGGCGGAGACTTGTCACCGGCTGTCAAACCCTGCGTTCCAATCTGTCTTCCGTCACGAAGTTCCTGGCCAAACAACGATTGCGAATGCCTTTCAGGCCCTCTGCGGAAACCGGTCCCGCCTGAGTCAACCCTGCGCTTCTTCCCGGCGCCCATCCGGATCATGGATCGGGGCGGGTTTTGCCCGCTTCCATCCACAGAGGCAATCCATGGATGCCGATGCCCATGGGAAAGCCGGGCCGCGGACCGGCGGGCGCGATAACGCGAAGTCCTGTCCGCCACGGCATTCTGCGCGCAAGTGGCACGGGATGCCAGCGCATTTTCCGGAACCCGGCGCGCGCCGGGGGCCATGGCGGGGCGGGGCGCACGGCCTTGCGCTGCGGTCGTTCCGGCCGGCGCAAGGAAAGCGGCCTTTCCGTGCCGGCCCGTGCAAGCCTTCCCCCGCGCGCCGC
>NZ_BDLP01000239.1:0-6776 GCF_001950415.1 Roseomonas sp. TAS13 | reverse complement strand
GTGATCAAGAGACAGGCTCGGCCGGCGCCATCTGAGCCAGCGCCATCCGGGTCAGTGCCCCCGGGCTGGCCAGGGGAAGCGGCAGGGCCAGGATCAGGCTGGCCAGGAGCAGCAGGGCCAGAAGCCTGGCGAAAGGGCGACGGGGCATGGTGGCGCCTTGGACCGCGCCCCGCCGTGCCGGTCAATCGGGCATCGCCGCCGGGCACCCTCGCCAGCCATGCGGGCGTCCGGCGGCGATGCGGGCCGGGGCGTTGCACTCCGGCCGTTCCGGCACAACTCTGATCGCATGATCACGCTCCTCACCATCCTGGTGGCGCTCGCCATGCTGGCCACGCTCGGTGTCCTCTTCGCCGGCATGATCGGCATGGTGGGCGGAACGGGGGCCGGGGCGCGGTCCAACCGGCTGATGCGCTGGCGCGTCGGGCTCCAGGCCCTGGCGCTGGGGCTCTTCGCCCTGCTCCTGCTGCTGACGCGCCGCTAGGGGGGGGGGCATCGTGGCAGGGGTTCCCCGCCTTGCCAGCCCGTAATTCCCCGTCCTATGGTCCGCGGCACCTGGTCCGCCGATGCGCGGGCCGATCCTCCGGCGGGCACTGGTCCCGCCATCGTCTCGGGAAACGGCTGGAAACAAGATGAAGCTTCTCGTGCCCGTGAAGCGGGTGGTGGACTACAACGTCAAGGTACGGGTGAAGTCGGACGGGACGGGCGTCGAGACGGCGAACGTCAAGATGTCGATGAACCCCTTCGACGAGATCGCGGTCGAGGAAGCGGTGCGCCTGAAGGAGAAGGGCATCGCCACCGAGATCGTGGCGGTCTCCGTCGGCCCCACCCAGGCGCAGGAGCAGATCCGCACCGCGCTCGCCATGGGCGCCGACCGCGGCATCCTGGTGGAGCAGGAGGGCGTGGTCGAGCCGCTGGCGGTGGCCAAGATCCTGAAGGCGCTGGCCGGGCGCGAGCAGCCGGGGCTGATCGTGATGGGCAAGCAGGCCATCGACGACGACATGAACGCCACCGGCCAGATGCTGGCGGCGCTGCTGGGCTGGGGCCAGGGCACCTTCGCCTCGAAGGTGGAGATCGCCGACGGCACCGCGAAGGTGACGCGCGAGATCGATGGCGGGCTGGAGACGGTGTCGCTGAAGCTGCCGGCGGTGGTGACCACCGACCTGCGCCTGAACGAGCCGCGCTATGCCTCGCTGCCCAACATCATGAAGGCGCGCAAGAAGCCGATCGAGACGGTGAAGCCCGCCGACCTGGGCGTCGATGCGGGCCCGCGCCTGACCACGCTGAAGGTCGAGGAGCCGCCGAAGCGCCAGGCGGGCGTGAAGGTGGGCTCGGTGGCCGAGCTGGTGGACAAGCTGCGCAACGAAGCCAAGGTGATCTGAGATGAGCGTCCTCGTCCTGGCCGATCACGACGGCGCCGCCGTCAACCAGCCGACCCGTTCCGCCATCGCCGCCGCCCGGAAGCTGGGCGGCGAAGTGCATCTCCTGGTCTCCGGCCCCGCCGCCGCGGCGCAAGCCGCCGCCGGCATCCCCGGCATCGCCAAGGTGCTGCATGCCGAGGGCGACGGGCACATGCTGGCCGAGCCGCTGGCGGCGCTGCTGGTGCAGCTGGCGCCCGGCTACTCCCACCTGCTGGCCCCCGCGACGGCGGTGGGCAAGAACGTGATGCCGCGCGCCGCCGCGCTGCTGGACGTGCAGCCGGTGAGCGACATCTCGGGCGTGGTGGATGCCGATACCTTCGTGCGGCCGATCTATGCGGGCAACGCGCTGGCGACGGTGAAGTCGGCGGATGCGACGAAGGTGATCACGGTGCGGGCCGCCTCCTTCGACCCGGTGCCGGCCGAGGGCGGCTCCGCCCCCGTGGAAAGCGCGGCGGCGGCGGCCGATCCGGGGGTGTCCAGCTTCGTGGGTGCCGAGATCGCGAAGAGCGAACGCCCTGAGCTGACGGCGGCGCGGGTGGTGATCTCGGGCGGCCGCGCCATGGGCTCGGCGGAGAACTTCGCGATCCTGGACAAGCTGGCGGACGGGCTGGGCGCCGCGGTCGGTGCCTCGCGCGCGGCGGTGGATGCGGGCTATGCGCCCAACGACCACCAGGTGGGGCAGACCGGCAAGATCGTGGCGCCGGAGCTCTACATGGCCTTCGGCATCTCGGGGGCGATCCAGCACCTCGCCGGCATGAAGGACAGCAAGGTGATCGTGGCCGTCAACAAGGACGAGGAGGCGCCGATCTTCCAGGTCGCCGACTACGGCCTCGTGGGCGACCTCTTCACCATCGTGCCGGAACTGACCGCCGCCCTCGACAAGGGCTGAGCAGCGGCGGGCTTCGGCCCCCGTTCCGGAACCGCCCCGGCCCGCGGCTCCCGCGGGGCGGGGCGGCGCTGCAACATCGCGAGAGGGAGAAGAGGCTTTGGAGATCGCTTCCGTCGGCGTGATCGGCGCCGGGCAGATGGGCAACGGCATCGCGCAGGTCTGCGCCGTGTCCGGCCTCACCGTGACGCTGGTGGATGTCAGCGAGGCGGCGCTGGAGAAGGCGCGCGCCACCATGGCGAAGAACCTGGACCGGCAGGTGGCCAAGGGCACGATCCAGGCCGCCGACAAGGAGGCCGCGCTGGGGCGCATCACGGCCGGCACCGACATGGCGGGGCTGGGTGGCTGCGACATCGTGATCGAGGCCGCGACCGAGCGCGAGGAGCTGAAGCGCAAGATCTTCGCCGGGCTCTGCCCGGGGCTGAAGCCGGAAGCGATCCTCGCCAGCAACACCAGCAGCATCTCCATCACCCGCCTGGCCAGCGCGACGGACCGGCCGGGTCGCTTCATCGGCATGCACTTCTTCAACCCGGTGCCGGTGATGAAGCTGGTGGAGGTGATCCGCGGCATTGCCACCGAGGAGGCCACCGTGCGGGCGGTGGAGGCGCTGGCGAAGCGCCTGGGCAAGACGGTGGCCTCGGCGGAAGACTATCCGGGCTTCATCGTCAACCGCATCCTGCTGCCGATGATCAACGAGGCCGTGACCGCCCTGCAGGAAGGGGTGGGCGACGTGGTGTCCATCGACACGGCCATGAAGCTCGGCACCAACCAGCCGATGGGGCCGCTGGAACTGGCCGACTTCATCGGCCTGGACACCTGCCTGTCCATCATGCGGGTGCTGCACGAGGGGCTGGGCGACAGCAAGTACCGGCCCTCGCCGCTGCTGGTGAAGTATGTCGATGCCGGCTGGCTGGGCCGGAAGACGGGCAAGGGCTTCTACGACTATTCGGGCGAGACGCCGAAGCCAGCGCGTTAGGCAAAATCCAGAAAAAGAGATTTTGCCTATACACCTTTGGGTTGCACCAATGCGATAATTCTCCGGACGAACGGTTCGGAGAGCGATTCGAAGGATGTCCAGCCAGGGACCAGTGCCGGAGCATGCCCCGGGGGCCGCGCCCGGCCACCGCCTGCGCTATGACGGGCGGCTGGGGGATCTCTACCGGATCTTCTTCCTCAATCTTCTCCTGACCGTGCTGACCCTCGGCATCTGGCGCTTCTGGGCCCGCACGCGGCTGCGCCGCCATGTCTGGCAGCACCTCAGCCTGGATGGGCAGAGGCTGGAATATACCGGGACGGGCGGAGAACTGTTCCGGGGCTTCCTTCTCGCCCTTCTCGTGATCGTCCCGCTCCTGTTCGCCATGGGCCTGACGCAGATGCTCGCGCCGGAGGCCGCGCGGCTGGCTTCCTTCGCCCTCTACCTGCCCGCCGGCCTGCTCGGCTTCGCTGGTGCCTTCACCGCTCGCCGCTATCTGCTGAGCCGCACCCTGCTGAACGGGGTCGCCTTCCACCTGTCCGGCTCGCCCTGGCGCTATGGCGCCGGGATGCTGGGACGGATGTTCCTGAGCTTCCTGACCCTGGGCCTCTCCCTGCCCTGGATGGCCGCGACCTCGCTGCGCTGGACGCTGGGCGAGACATCCTATGGCACGGCGCGGTTCACCTTCACCGGCCGGGGCGGTCAGCTTTTCCCGTGGTATCTGCTGGCGGCCCTGCTGGCCGCCATCCTGACCTTCGCCGCCGTGGCGGCCTTCCTGCTGCCGCCCATCCTGCAGAACGCGGCGCTCTTCCAGGGCGGGGGCCGGGTGGACCCGGCGGTGCAGGATGCGCTCGGCAAGCGGCTCATGGTGCTGATGCTGCCCGTGGGCGGGGTCTTCCTCCTGTCGCTCCAACTGGCCGGGTCGCTGATCCAGGCTGCGCAGTGGCGCCTGACGGTGCGGAGCACGAGCCTGGAGGAACTGCGCTTCCGCAGCCGGCGCGGCACCCTGCGCGTCGCCCTGTTCCTGTTCGACAATGCGCTTCTCGTCTGGCTCAGCCTGGGGCTGCTCTGGCCCCTGGCGCAGCACCGCTCCCTCTGCTTCTTCGCGGACGACCTGCTGCTGTCCGGGGAGATGAGCCTGGCGCGGGTGTGGCAGGCGGAAGGCTACCGCCCCGGCCATGGCGAGGGGCTGGCGGATGTCCTGGGCGCCGGGGCCTCGGTCTTCTGAGAATGGGCGCGGACAGGCCGGGCGATGGGGAATGGGCCGCCACCCTTTATGACGGGCGGAGCGCGGCCGGTTCCCCCGCGATGGTCCGCCTCGCCGATGGGGAGCTTCACATCCGGGTGGAGGGCGGAAACGGGCATGGGATGGCCTGGGCGCTTTCCGGGCTGCGCGTGACCCTGGATCTGCCGGGCGAGTTCGGGCTGTCCTGCGCCTGGGGCAGTTCCCGGGACGGCATGCGCCTGCTGCTGTCCGGCGACAGGGCGAAAGCCCTTCGTGACGCCCTGCGGCGCGAGCAGGGCTGGACCCGGCAGCACCGGCGGCGACGGGTCGTGGCCGCGCTTGGCGTGCTGGCCGCCTGCCTGGTGCTGCCCGCCTTCCTCTTCGGCGGCCCGGTCCTGGCGGATATGGCGGCTCGCCTCGTTCCAACGGCGACGGAGCGGTCGCTGGCGGACCGGATCCTCGCGGACCACCTGTCCATGCCGCGCTGCACGCAGCCGCAGGGGCAGGCCGCGCTGGACGGTCTGGTGCGAAGGCTGGCGCCGGATCTGGCGAATGTCGAGGCGATGGTGCTCGATGGCCCCGCGGTGAACGCCTATGCCCTTCCCGGCAGGCGCATCGTGCTGATGCGGGGGCTGCTGGACCAGGCCGGGGACAGCGCCGAGGTGGCGGGAATCCTGGCGCACGAGCTGGGCCATGTGTCCAGGAATCACGCCATGCGGGCCCTGGCGCGTGCCATGGGGCTGCAACTGCTCACCGGCTACGTGACCGGCTATGCCGGGATCAGCGCCCCGGCCGCGGGGGCGGCCGTCCTGTCCGGAAGCCGGGGTTTCGAGGCCGAGGCGGATGTCTGGGCCGCCGCCGCGCTGGAACGCAGCGGGATCGGCACCGGGGGGCTGCGCGATTTCCTGACGCGCATCGCCGACAGGGAAGGGAGGGAGCCGGCGATCCTGGGCTATCTCAGCACGCACCCGCCCACGGGCCGGAGGTTGTCCGACCTGCCGCCGGTGCCGGCGCGTGGCCCAGCCCTGGACGATGCCTCCTGGGCGGCGCTTCGGGGGATCTGCGGATCGCGTCCGCCGGGGAGCCGGCCCGTGGCACCGCCACGGGACGGGCTCTGGGACCGGGCCGCCCGGGACCGCCCAGAGGAGATCAGGCGAAGCTGACCTTGGCATTCTCGCCGCCCTGGGGCGGCTTGCCGGTGGCCATGGCCTTCACATAGCCATAGGCGTGCAGCATCTTCGAGGAGGGCGCGTCCCAGTACTCGGCGCCTGCCACCTCCACCGCGATCAGCGTCAGCGAGGGGTCCTCCGGCCCTTCCGGGAACCAGGCGCGCATGCCTTCGCTCCAGAGTTCCTTCTGCTTCGCGGGGTCGGTGAAGCTCTTCGCCTCGCCGGAAAGGCTGACATAGTCCTGCTTGCCCGGCTCGGCATAGGACAGCAGCACCCGCGCATCGGCAGCGATCTCCCGCACCACGGGGGAATCCTTGCGGGCGAAGAACCACAGGGTGGTGTCGAAGCTCTCCTGCTGCGCCCACATCGGCCGGCCGCGGAAATGGCCCTGGGCGTCCAGTGTCACCATGGTCGCCACCTTGATGTGCCGGATCATGTCCCAGACCTTGTTCTGGGCATCCCGGTCGCTGCGGGTCTCGACCATGCGCGTTCTCCTCAAAAAGCCGGATATGCGCGCTAACGCCCGCCCCGGCCCGGGGTTCCCCGGTGTGGGCTCCCCGGTGTGGGCTCCCCGGCGCGCGGCTCCCCCGAGCCGGGACGCGGGCCCCGCTACGGCGCCACGGTCACCAGGGAGAGTCGCACCCGCCGCCCGCGCGTGTAGTTGTAGCCCTCCACCGCCCCGGCCTCCCGCGCCCGCATCCCGGCGGCGGCCAGCGCGGCCTGGAAGGCGGGCGCCTCGCGGGCCTCGACGGCCACGAGCCGGGTCTCGCCCTCGTTGCGCCCGGCGGCGAGGAAGGCCACCGCCGCCTGCCCGCTGTCCAGCAGCGTGACGCGCGTGCCCAGCGAGAAGATGGCGGAGGGCTCGTGGAAGCCGAGCAGGCCTACGCGTTCCGGCGGCAGCCCGCCGGGGATGCCCCGCCCGGCCTCGGCCACGGCCTGCGCCAGGTGCGGCGCCACCCAGGGCGCCTCCAGCCGGGGGAGGGTGGCCTGCATCACCACCCATTGCAGCGGGACCGACCAGAGCACGGCGGCCAGGGCGGCGCGCGGCCAGCCCTGGGGCCTGGCCGCCCCGCCCGGCCGTGGCATCGGCGGCTGGCCGTTGCCG
>NZ_BDLP01000238.1:0-6818 GCF_001950415.1 Roseomonas sp. TAS13 | reverse complement strand
CCGCCCCGCCGATCCCGGGCAGGTGCGGCAGGAGACGCTGGAGCCGCCGCAGCTGCGCCAGCTCGTCGCCAGCCTTTCCCCCGGCCGCGCCAGCCAGCCGATCGTGACGCCGGACGGCATCCTGGTGATCGCCGTCTGCTCGCGCGAAAGCCGCAATCTCGCCCAGTACACGCCGGAGATGGCCAAGGCGCAGATCCTGCGCGAGCGCGTCGAGCTGGTCTCGCAGCAGCAGCAGCGCAACCTGCGCCGCCAGGCGCAGATCGACATGCGCATCCGGCCCAGCGCCGCCAGGGACGGCTGATGCCCATGCCAGGCCGCATCGCGACGGGGCACCGCGTGGCCCATGTCTGACGCCCCGGAACCGGATACGCCCGCTGCCCTGCCCTCTCTCCGGGACACGGTGGCCCGCCATGGGCTGGACGCGCGCAAGTCGCTCGGCCAGCACTTCCTGCTGGACCCCGCGGTCTGCGAGCGCGTGGCGCGGCAGGCCGGCGACCTCGCCGGCCGCCATGTGGTGGAGGTCGGCCCCGGCCCCGGCGGGCTGACCCGCGCCCTGCTGGACAGCCCGGCCGCGCATGTCACCGCCATCGAGCTGGACCGCCGCGCCATCGCCGCCCTGGCGGAGCTTTCCGCCGCCTTCCCCGGACGGCTGACGGTGCTGGAGGCCGATGCGCTGGCGGTGGACGCCGCCGCCCTCACCGGCACGCCGCGCAAGGTCGTGGCCAACCTGCCCTACAATGTCGGCACGCCGCTGCTGGTGAACTGGCTGTCCCAGGCCGGCGCCTGGGAATCCCTGACGCTGATGTTCCAGCTCGAAGTGGCCGAGCGGATCGTCGCCGCCCCGGACACGGAGCATTACGGCCGCCTCGCGGTCCTCGCGCAATGGCGCTGCGCGGCCAGCATGGTGCTGCGCCTGCCGCCCGGCGCCTTCTCGCCGCCGCCCAGGGTCTGGTCCGCCGTGGTGCATCTCGTGCCGCGCCCGGTGCAGCCGGAACCGGCCCTGGCCCGCGCCATGGAGCGTGTCACCGCCGCCGCCTTCGGCCAGCGCCGCAAGATGCTGCGCGGCTCGCTGAAGTCGCTGGGCGGGGCCGGGGCGCTGCTGTCGGGCTGCGGCATCGAGCCGACGCGCCGCGCGGAAACGCTGGACATCGCCGAGTTCGAGGCCCTGGCACAGGCCCTGCTGGCGCGCGGGACCGGCTGAGGCTCGCCCCGGGGCAGGCCGCCCGGCCTCAGCCGTGCAGCCCCGGCGCCTCCTGACCGGTGCGCGCCACGTATTCGGTATAGCCGCCGTCGTACCGGTGGATGCCTTCCGGCGTCAGCTCCAGCACGCGGTTGGACAGCGCCGCCAGGAAGTGCCGGTCATGCGAGACGAACAGCATGGTGCCCTCGTACTCCGACAGGGCCGCGATCAGCATCTCCTTGGTCGCCATGTCCAGGTGGTTGGTCGGCTCGTCCAGCACCAGGAAGTTCGGCGGGTCGTAGAGCATCCGCGCCATCACCAGCCGAGCCTTCTCCCCACCCGAGAGCACGCGGCACTTCTTCTCCACCTCGTCGCCCGAGAAGCCGAAGCAGCCGGCCAGCGCCCGCAGCGAGCCCTGCGCCGCCTGGGGGAAGGCGTCCTCCAGCGACTGGAACACCGTGCGGTCGCCATCCAGCAGCTCCATGGCGTGCTGCGCGAAATAGCCCATCCTCACGCTGCCGCCGAGCGTCACGCTGCCCTGGTCCGGCTCGGTCGTCCCCGCCACCAGCTTCAGCAGCGTGGACTTGCCGGCGCCGTTGATGCCCAGCACGCAGCAGCGTTCCTTGCGGCGCAGGAGGAAGTCCAGCCCCTCGTAGATCACCCTGTTGCCGTAGCGCTTGTGCACGCCCTTCAGGTTCGCCACGTCGTCGCCCGAGCGCGGCGCCTGGCCGAACTCGAACACCACGGTCTGGCGGCGCTTCGGGGGCTCGACGCGGTCGATCTTCTCCAGCTTCTTGACGCGGCTCTGCACCTGCGCGGCGTGGGAGGCGCGGGCCTTGAAGCGCTCGATGAAGGCGATCTCCTTGGCCAGCATCGCCTGCTGCCGCTCGAACTGCGCCTGCTGCTGCCGCTCGTTCATGGCGCGCTGCTGCTCATAGAAGGCGTAATCGCCGGAATAGGAGGTCAGCGCCCCGCCATCGATCTCCAGCACCTTGTTGATGATGCGGTTCATGAACTCGCGGTCGTGCGAGGTCATCAGCAGCGCGCCGTCATAGCCCTTGAGGAACTGTTCCAGCCAGATCAGGCTTTCCAGGTCCAGGTGGTTGCTGGGCTCGTCCAGCAGCATCACGTCCGGGCGCATCAGCAGGATGCGCGCCAGCGCCACGCGCATCTTCCAGCCGCCGGACAGCTTGCCGACATCGCCCTCCATCATCTCCTGGCTGAAGCCGAGGCCTGCCAGCACCTCCCGCGCGCGGCCTTCCAGCGCGTAGCCGCCCAGCTCCTCGAAGCGCCCCTGCACCTCGCCGAAGCGCTCGATGATGGCGTCGAGGTCCTCCGCCTGCGCGGGGTCCGCCATGGCGGCCTCCAGCACCGCCAGCTCGGCCGCCACGGTGCTGACATCGCCGGCGCCGTCCATCACCTCCGCCACCGGGGTGCGGCCGGACATCTCCCCCACATCCTGGCTGAAGAAGCCGATGCTGACGCCACGGTCCACCAGCACCTGGCCGTCATCCGGCTGCTCCCGCCCGGTGATCATGCGGAACAGCGTGGTCTTGCCCGCGCCGTTGGGGCCGACCAGCCCGGCCTTCTCGCCGCGCTGGAGCGCCGCCGAGGCCTCGATGAAGACGAGCTGCTGGCCGTTCTGCTTGCTGATGGAGTCGAGGCGGATCATGGATACTCTCGGCCTGGGATGGGTGCGGCGCGCCGACGCCGGGAGGAGCCGTCCGAGACCACATCCGCAGACCGGCCGTCAACCACCGCCGGAACGGCAGGGTGGGGGGCGCCCCTTTCCGCCCCTCGCCCGGCTCCCCCTACAGCAACCCTTCCCGCCGGAAGCTGGTATGCCGCCCGTTGCCCACGATCACGTGGTCCTGCAACGCGATGCCCAGGCATTCCGCCGCCTGCCGGACCTGCTCGGTCATCAGCAGGTCGTCGCGGGACGGCGTGGGGTCGCCGCTCGGATGGTTGTGAACCAGGATCAGCCGCGCGGCGTCCAGCTCCAGCGCGCGCTTGACCACCTCGCGCGGATAGACCGGCGTATGGTTCACCGTGCCGCGCGCCTGCGCCTCGTCGGCCAGCAGCCGCTCCTCCGCATCCAGGAACAGGACCCGGAACTGCTCGATCCGCTCCCGCGCCAGGGAGGCGGTGAGATAGGCGAGCAGCCGGTCCCAGTTGTCCAGCACCGGCGCCGCCATGACCTCCGCCCGGGCGAGGCGCAGCGCCGCCTCCTGCACCAGCTTGAGCGCCGCGATGCTGTGGGTGCCGAGGCCGGGCACGCCGCGCAGCTCCCGCTGGCTGGCCGAAAGCAGGGCGGCGAAGCTGCCGAAGCGGCGCAGCGCCGCCTGCGCCAGGGCGCGCGGGTCGGCAGGCAGGACGAAGCCCAGCAGCAGCGCCGTCATGTCCTCCTCCGACAGCGCCGCCTCGCCCTCGTTGAGCAGGCGGCGGCGCAGCCCCACGGGCGACCCGGGCCGCGCCGCGGAGGCCGGGCCGCCCGGAACCGGAACGCCGGCGGCCGGAACCTCGGGCGCCGGAACCGGCCGGCTTCCCGGAACGGGCGCCAGGGCCGGATCGCGCGACAGGAAACCGGCGACATCCGAGAAACCGTCCGCCATCGTCAGATCAACCCCTCCCGCCGCAGGCTCAGCGGTTCCGCCTTTCCACCGGCGATCAGGTGGTCGTGCAGGGTGATGGCCAGCAGCGCGCCCGCCTTCCGCATCTGCTCCGTGCGCGCCACATCCTCCTCGCGCGGCTGGCCGCCGGGGCGCCAGGTCAGCAGGATCAGGGCCGTCGCATGCAGCTCCAGCGCCCGCCGCATAGTGGCGCGCGGCTCCTGCACGCCATCCTGGCTCTCGTCGGCGAGCAGCCGGTTCCGGTTGTCCAGGAACAGGACGCGCCCATGCGGCAGGCTGGCGCCGGGCGCCGCCTCCAGGGGCGCCGCCGCCAGATAGGCCATCAGCCGGTCCCAGCTCTTCAGCACGGGCCGTTCCGTCTCCTCCGCCCGGGCGAGGCGCGTGGCGGCCGCCGAGACGAGGTTCAGCGCGGCGATGCTGTCCATGCCCAGCGCCGTGGTCCGCCGCAGCCATCGCGGGTCAGCCCCCAGCACCGCCGCGAGGCTGCCGAACTGGTTGATCAGCCCCTTGGCCAGCGGCTTGGTGTCCCGGCGCGGGATGCCCAGGAAGAGCAGCATCTCCAGGATCTCGTAATCCGGCAGCGCCGCCGGTCCACCCTGCAGCAGCCGCTCCCGCATCCGGCTGCGGTGGCCCTGGGGGCCGGTGCCGGCGAAAACCGGCCCGCTGCCGGACCCGACCCGATTTCCGTGAAGCCCGGGATCTTCCCTCGGCATCGACGCGTCCTTCAGGCGCTCCCCGGAGGCGGGAGCATCAACCGAAGGTTGCATGTCTTTGGGCCACCGGCAACTTCCCGCGCAGGGGAGCGAACAAGGTCCCGGAGGCACCGGTCGCTCCGCCGCGCCGTGTTCCGGCGGGTGGGGAAGCGGAAGCCGCCCGCCGCGCCAGGCTCACCGACCGGCGGCCTGGGTGAGCGGAGACGGTCCCCCCGGCCCGGCGTTCAGCCGTCGAGCAGGAAACCGACGATGAGGCCCTGCGCGACACGGAACATGTCCACGCCGGTCGCCGTGCGGCAGCCGAGGTCGCACGGCGCCACATGGGCGGGGACGCAGAGCGCGTTCATGCCCCGCTCCGCCAGCGCATGGCTGACGCCGGAGGGCGATTTCACCTGGGCGACCGGGTCGCCCACGATCGGGTAGAGGCGCGTGGCGCCGTTCAGGCTTCCGGACATGATTCCCTCCATCCGCAATCTCCGGCGGTCGGCGGGAGACCTGCCGATCGCCGGAAAGACTTTCCAGAATCTTTCCTTGAGATCGGAAGCCCCTTTCAGTACCACCCCGGAGGCCCGCCCCACCCGGTCCCGGCCGGCCCTTTCGCAGCGGGCACGGCGCATCCGGAGTACCCAGCATGAACGCGATGCCATCCGAGGCCGAACCGGCGTGCGGCCTCGCCGCCTCCGGGGACCGCGGGCGCCGTGGCGCTTCGGCGGCGCCCAGCGGCGTCATGGACCGCACCTTCGCCGTGCTGCGGCTCCTGGCCGAGAATGCGGACGGGCTGCCGATCTCGGCCATCGCCGATCGCCTGGGCATCCCCCTCAGCGCCTCGCACCGCCTGCTTTCCGAACTCGCCGGGCACGGCGTCGTGCAGCAGGAACGCGGCCATGGCGACTACCGCCTGACCATGCGGCTGGTGACGCTTGCCTTCACCTATCTGGCGCGCAGCGGCGTCACCGACATCGCCCAGCCGGTTCTGGACCGCCTGGCCGCGCGGAGCGGCGAGCTGGTGCGCCTCGCGGTGATGGATGGCGACGGCGCCAACCGGAGCCTGACCTGGGTCGCCCGGGCGCAGGGCGCCCAGTCCGGCCTGCGCTACGACCCGGAGATGGGCCAGGTCGCCCCTCTCTCCTGCAGCGCCAGCGGCTGGGCCTGGCTCTCGACGCTCGGCGACGGGGAAGCCCTGGCCCTGGTGGAGCGCCAGGGCTTCGGCCCGCCCGAGGAATTCGGCCCGCGCGCCCCGCGCACGCCCAAGGCGCTGATCCAGGCACTGCGCCAGACCCGCAGGCGCGGCTATGCCGTGGCGATCCAGACCTTCACTCCCTGGATGTCGGCCATCGCGGCGCCGGTGCGCGCGCCGGATGGCACGGCCTGTGCCACGATCGGCATCGCCGGGCCGCTGATGCGCCTGCCGGAGGAGAAGCTGCACGGGCTCGCCCCGCTGATGCTGGAGGCGGCGGCGGAGATGACCCAGGCCAGCCTCGGCTCGCCCCTGCTGAACCGCGCCCTGCACGGTGCCCGGAACGCCATGGGGAGGCCGCGCTGACGGGCGGGATGGCGGAGGGCACGCGGGCGGGAAGCCGCGACACGCCGGGATCGGCGCCAGCGGCCCCGCCATGGCGGTGACAGCGGCGACGCGGGGGCCGGAGGCGGGCGTGGCGGGGAAGGCACCGCCCCTTGGCGGCATCACCGCCTGATCCGGCGGCCTGCGCCCCGGCCGCCCCCCGTGTATGGCCTCCCTGGGCGAACTTGGCTTTCATGGGTGCCGATCCGGCGATTCGCAGGCCCCCACAGCCATGGTCCCGTGGCCGGGCGGCCTTGCCGCGGCCAACCCTGGCCGGAGGCGCCCCGAAGCGCCGGCCGGATGTCATGCGCCGCACCTTTCGCGGTGCCGGGGAATGCCGCCGCCATGCGAGACCTCCTGCCGCCCCATACCCTGGCCGCCGGCCTGCTGGCAGCCTTCGTGGGCTTCGCCAGCTCCTTTGCCGTGGTGCTGCGCGGCCTGACCGCCGCCGGGGCCAGCCCGGCCCAGGCCGCCTCCGGCCTCATGGCCCTGGCCGTCGCCATGGGCCTGTGCGGCATCCTGCTCAGCCTGCGCACCCGCATGCCCGTCAGCGTCGCCTGGAGCACGCCCGGTGCCGCCCTCCTGGCCAGTTCCGGCGCCATCGCGGGCGGCTTCCCGGTGGCCGTCGGCGCCTTCCTCGCCTCCGCCCTGCTGGTGGTGCTGGCGGGCTGGTGGAAGCCGCTGGGCCGCTGGGTGGCCGCCATCCCCGCCACGCTGGCCAGCGCCATGCTGGC
>NZ_BDLP01000237.1:0-6839 GCF_001950415.1 Roseomonas sp. TAS13 | reverse complement strand
CCTGTTCCGCCACGATCTCCAGCATCCGCCGCGCGGCGAGCGGCGTGCCCGTGCCGATCGTGTCGCCGAGCGAGATCTCGTAGCAGCCCAGGCGGTGCAGCGCCGCCGCGACGCGCGCCACCGCCTCCGGCGCCACCCGGCCTTCGTAGGGGCAGCCGAGCACGCAAGAGACATAGCCGCGCACTCGCAGCCCGGCGGCGAGTGCCTGTTCCACCACCGGGGCGAAGCGCTCCAGGCTCTCGGCGATGGAGCAGTTGATGTTGGCGCGCGAGAAGCTTTCCGAGGCCGCGCCGAAGACCGCGATCTCCCGCGCCCCGGCGGCCAGCGCCGCCTCCAGCCCCTTCAGGTTCGGCACCAGCACGGGGTGGCCGACGCCCGGGCGCGGTGCGATCCCGGCCAGGACTTCCGCCGTGCCGGCCATCTGCGGCACCCATTTCGGCGAGACGAAGCTGCCCGCCTCGATGCTGCGCAGCCCGGCATCGGCCAGCGCCTCGATCAATGCGATCCGCGTGGCGACGGAAACCGGCCGCGCCTCGTTCTGCAAGCCGTCGCGCGGACCCATCTCCACGATGCGGACTGTCGGAGGAACTTTCATGCTCTCAGCCTGCGATCAGCTTGACAATGCCGGGTACGGTAAGAACCGCGGCATAGTAGCACATGAACTGTACGCCGGTGTTCAGTCCCAGCACGCGATACAACGTGCCGCCGACCAAGCCCACTGCGAGGATGACCATCAGCGCCAGAAGCCCGCCTTCCCAGATGCCGATCACTAGTACCAAGCCCACGAAAGTGGCGATGATGGCCTCGTGGCTCAGCCTGCGGGACACGAAGGCAGCCGCGCTTCGCGCGTAGTTCATTGCGAAGGGATAGGCGATCAGGGCCGCCAGAATGACGGCGATGATGCCATAGCCGAGGAACTGCCAGGGTGACATCATGGTGTGCAGGTTATGGATCTCTCCCGTGGTGCTGTTGATGGTAAAGACCGGCGGAGCGTTGAACAGTGGTGCAGCTGGCCCTGCGGCAACCGGTGATAACGGCAGGCCGAAGGCAATCAACGGGATGAGCGCTTCGGCGATATAGGTTGCCTCGGTCACTCCGTTGCGTGCCGCCAGTACCGAAGTCAATCGGTGATAGGCGTGTTTGACGCGCGATCCTACAACCTCGCCCATCATCACCGTCATTGCCACCGGCGAGAAGACGAAGGTGGCTGAGGAGATGGCAGCGGTGGCGACCGTCCAGGCAGTCTGCGAGGGATCGAGCACGCGGAACGGGTTAGGGAAGTAGCCACCCCAGGACTTCACGTCCGGTGCCAGAACGAAGCTCCGCGGCTTCTCTCGCAGCATGCGCGGCCGATCGAGGGGCGACAGCACCGAGAACAGGTCGGCGACCAGAGGTCCGATGGCGATGCCAAGGAAGTAGCTGACCGACAGGCTGGTCCCGTAGCCACGGGTCAGTGTCTGCAGCGCGACGATCATCAGCACGAAGGGGACGAGTGCGGCAACAGCCGACCAACGGCCAGGCGAGAAGTATGCGACAAGAATCGCCGCAGCGAGGAAGATCCAGGGCGCAGCACTTGTAATAGCTGCACCGAAGGGTGCCAGCAGCAAGGCAAAGAGCACAGCCAGTGGCACTGCCACGAAGGCGGCAATGATGGCACCCGAGATCATCTTGCGCAGCGCTATGTGTGGAACACCAAGGTTCCTCAGACTGGTGGCCTGCTGCATCAATGGTACCGCCAGCGTGTCGCCGGGAATGCCCAGTAAGGCCGTCGGCACCGCATGGGTCATGTGCTTGGACACGGCGGCGGCAAGCCAGAACGTGAAGACGCCGACCGGAGGGACGCCCAGCAGCACGACGAGCAGGGTGATGGGCGCGAGAGTTGTCGTCTCGTCCGTGCCTGAGATCAGGCCGATAGCACTGAACAGCAGCGCTCCAGCCAGACCCATGGCAACCGCGATCACGATCTCCATAACCAAGTCGCCGGTCATACCCGGGCCCCTTCTGCCTGGGTTGTAAGCTTCGCCTCGTACCGCACGAAGCTGTCGTAGAGATCGAGTTCACGCATCTCTGTTTGCACACTGGCAGGCAGATCGGCGATGCGGCCAAGTCCCCCCGCTTCCATCGCCAGTTTTTCCAATGTCGCCTCCCGCCAAGCGTCGTCATGCGCCTGTTCGCTGAGATCACGCTTGGGTGCGAACAGCCGGGCACACACCGCGCCGGCAATGATGCAGCCGATCAGCCCGAAAAGCATCGCATAGGTCTTGGCGACTTGCGGTGTGGCAACGAAGCCCGACAGGATCCAACGAGCGGCGAAGTAGCAAGCCAGCGCGATGACCGCACCGATCACCACCGACTTCCCCAGATCCTTCAGAACAACGGTGTCGCCCCAGACCTCCGCATAGGGCCATGCGGCACCGTCCGGCTTGGCACCGGACGGAGCGGTGGCACGGACGGATTGTGCATCCATGTCCTCATTTCTCCCCACGTAGCTTGGCCAGTTCAGCCAGGGCAACGTCCTGGCGGACCTGCTTCTTCTCGATCAGGATCCTCGCCAGCCTCGCCACTTCCCCTCCGACCGCACCAACCGCGATGGCTACGTTGTTGGCATGCAGCGACATATGACCCTGCTGGATGCCGACGGTGGCCAGCGCCTTCATCGCACCGAAGTTCTGGGCCAAGCCGACGGCGGCCATGATGCGCGCAAGCTCCTCGGCTGACGTCACGCCCAGAATTTTGAGGCAGGCCTGAGCGGTAGGATGGATCTTAGTTGCGCCGCCGATGAGGCCCACGGCCAGCGGTAGCTCGATCGTGCCGACGAGATTGCCATCTTGGTCGGATTCCCAACTGGTCAGGCTGGTGTAGCGTCCCTTCCGGGCGGCATAGGTGTGGGCGCCGGCCTCTACGGCTCGGGTATCGTTGCCCGTGGCCAGCACCACGGCGGAGATGCCATTCATGATGCCTTTGTTGTGGGTCGAGGCACGGTAGGGATCCGCTTCGGCGAAGTGGTAGGCTGAGATCATGCCGTCTCGCACGGCAGGGCCACCGATCGCCTCAACTGGCCAGACGGCGCGTGCTCGTGCTAGGCGGCGGTCGGCAAGGTTGGACAGGATCCGGAGATAGACCTTGCCGCCACCCCAAGCCTCGATTCTCGGAGCCAGCCGCTCGGCCATCGTATTGACCGCATTGGCACCCATGGCATCACGTGTGTCGACGACGATATGGGTGACCACCATCGGGCCGCTCTTGCTGTCGATCAGGCGGACCTCGACGTCGCGGAAGCCGCCACCCAGCTTGAGCAGCATAGGGTCGCAATCGTTACAGATCGCGGCGATCTCATCCTTGCGCTCCAGGATGCGGATGCGTGCGTCCTCGGGGTTAGGAACGCCGACCATCTGGATCTGTGCGATCATGTCCGTACCCGACATGGACGTGATGAAGCCGCCGGCGTCATAGCACTGGCGGGCCGAGTTGCAGACCGCCGCGACCACCGAGGACTCTTCGGTCGCCATCGGGACCAGCACGTCGCGGCCATCGACTTTCACGTTCGTGGCGATGCCAACGGGGATGCTGATTGTCGAGATGACGTTCTCGATCATGTGGTCGGCCAGATGCGGGTCGATGTTTCCGGCTTTGCCAAGCTGCTCCGTCATGGCGGCATCGAGCCCAGCGAAGGCCGCGACCTGAGCCAATCGCTCTTCAGCCGACATCTTGTGGAACCCACTGATGCGGGCGTTGCGCGGTGCGTTGGGAAGCTGGCTCGACATGATTACCCTAGCATCTGTCGCCGGCGTGGTGGCCGGCAGGCCTTGAACACGGCCATGGGCAAGGGTGCGTCAACGCGCCTCGGACCTCCCCCATGGTTCTTTCGCCGCCATTCTGTTGGCGGTATGGTTCCAAAGCTGTCCTAGGACGATTTCTGAAACAAGGGACGGTTGGCGACCATCATGTCAGGACTGTCATGGTAGAATCACTGGGTCAGTTTCGGGGAAGCGGTCACCCCATATCCCGTGTCGAGGCTATCGTCCGGGCAGTGTCTCTTCGCATCGACGCGGGTGCCCTGCAGTCTGGCGACCGCTTGGCCTCGATCCGCAAAGCGGCCCTCGAGCATCGCGTATCCAAGAACACCATGGCGGAGGCCTACGATAGCCTAGTGGCCTTGGGGCGGATCGAGGCGCGGCCGGGCTCTGGCTACTACGTCCGGAGCAAGCCGTCGGCCCAGGCCGCCCAGCCCCGAAAACATGTTGTGGAGGCGTTGGACCTCGTCTCCCTGCTACGCGAGCAACTCGACCAGCACTATGAACTGAGGCCGGGCGACGGCCGTCCACCGGCTTGCTGGATGGAGGGTTCGGAAATCGGTGTGCAGTTCGGACGCACCAACCTGTTACGTAGCAAGGCGGTCGAACACGGCTATGGCAGTTCCTGGGGATTCGGGCCACTGCGCGAGCACATCGCCTTGTCGCTGACCGAGCGCGGCATCCGTTGTGCTCCGAAGCAGGTGCTGATGACGCACGGCGCCAATCACGCTCTCGACCTGATCATGCGGCACCTGCTGGAGCCGGGCGACACCGCCTTCGTTGATGATCCGGGCTATTACCCGCTTTTCGGCAAGCTTCGGCTGAGCAAGGTGAGGGTGGTCGGTATCCGGCGCTTGGCTGATGGTCCCGACCTGATGGATCTGAAGGAAAAACTCGCCACCGAACGACCCAAGGCCTTCTTCACCCAGTCGCTAGCACATAATCCCACGGCTGGAACGCTGTCATTGCCTACTGCCTACGGATTACTGCTGGCGGCTGAGCGCCACGGCTTCCATATCGTGGAGGACGACCCCTTCGCCGATATCCTGCCGGCAACCAGGCCCCGTCTGGCAGGATTCGACCAGTTGAACCGCGTGCTTTACGTCGGGACCTTCTCCAAAACGCTTTCTGCCTCATTGAGAGTCGGATATGTCGCCGCTCAACCGGCGCTGGCGGATGCGCTGGCGGATATCAAACTACTGACCACGGTTGCGACCTCCGACCATGTCGAGCGGCAAGTCTTTGGCCTGATTGCCGGCGGCCACTATCGACGGCACCTACGCCGGCTGCAAGCTCGCGTGGAGGCGGCGACGGCGCAGGCTCTGGACGAACTGCACGCCCTTGGTCTGCCGGTGGCTGCGCCTGTGGATCGCGGCTTCTACCTTTGGCTTGAAATGCCGCCAGGCACCGATGAGGCGCGACTATGCCGGATGGCAGCCGAGCGCAGCATCTTTCTCGCACCCAGCACTGTATTCCGACCAGATCGCCAGGCAGGTACCGCCGCCTTTCGGATCAACGTCGCGCATGCCAGTGACCCACGCTTGTTGGCGTTCTGGCGCGATGTCCAGCTTAGCTAGTGAGAAGCGATTATTCTTCACGCGCCGCAATACGCCGAACAGGAGGTTGCTTGAACAACGATGAATTCGTTCTGCTCCGTCTCGAGAGAGACTACCGCGAGCAGTACGGCATCCCGGACGCATATCTGCCTGTACCAATGCCGATGGCGGCCGATCTGCCACCCGAAGTGTTGCTGCGCCTGCTCCAGGAGCACGCAGCTTCATCGCCGACCTGGCAAACCTTCGAACCAGCTTGGTCACGTCTGGGCATTGGCAAGTTGTTTAGCGAGGAGGCGAGTTCGGCCGCGTGGCTGAGGGTGCGGCAGGATCAGGATGCTGCTTCGGCGCAGGTTTCCTGCCGCCAGATCCGAAGGGCTTTGGTCCGGGCGCGCCGGTACTCACCGGCCGTCATCAAGTGCCGGCGAGGACGGAAATGGCCGTAGATCATGCTGTGGGCTGAGAGGAACCGCTGAGCCTACCCGGCCGACTTGAACCGCTGCATCTGCCGCTCTCGTCGCCGGGTCGGCCGGTGCGAGTTCTCCGCCCGATTGTTGAGATAGCGGCTGCTCCGATGCCGGACCTCGGGCAGGAGCTCGCGCTGCGCCACGCCGTAGCTCTTCAGCCCGTCTGTGACCAACCGCTGTGGCTTGTACCTCATGCTCGCGAGCAGGCGCTTGAAGAACCGCTTGGCTGCACTCCCGTTCAGCCGATCCTGAACCAGGATGTCCAGCACCACGCCGTGCTGGTCCACAGCGCGCCAAAGATAGTGCAACTGGCCATTGATGCGCAGAAACACCTCATCGAGGTGCCAGGTATCGCCCGGCTTCGGTCGGCGCCGCCGCAGCCTGGCCGCGAACTCCGAACCGAACTTCCGGCACCAGCTCCGGATGCTCTCGTGCGTGACGGTGATGCCCCGCTCTGCCAGGATCAGTTCCACAGCCCGCAGGCTCAGGCCAAATACGTGATACAGCCAGACGGCGTGGCTGATGATCTCCGCCGGAAAGCGGTAGCCAGGGTAGGTGGCGGGGTCAGGCGTCATCCGGCCAGCTTCGCCCAGCTCGCTCTCTGCGGCTACTGCCGCTCAACTTGGCAATGCCCGCTGAAAGGCTACACGGGCCGCGTCCTGCGCGACCTCGGCCGCAAGCTCGGCGTCGTTCCCGACGGACCACTGCGGGATCGGATCAACGACAGGATCGCCCTTGTCACCCGCCTGCTGCGCCAGACGCCGAAGACGCCGCGCAAACTCTACGCCCTGCACGAGCCCAAGGTGGACTGCATCACCAAGGGCAAGGCCCGCGTGCGCTACGAGTTCGGCGCCAAGGTCAGCGTCGCCACCACCCTCGACGGTGGCTTCGTGGTCGGCATGCGCAGCCAGCCCGGCAACCCCTATGACGGCCACACCCTCGCCGACGCCCTGCAGCAGGTCGAGACCCTGACCGGCCACCGCCCCGGCCTCGCCGTGGTCGACCGCGGCTACCGCGGTCACGGC
>NZ_BDLP01000236.1:0-6850 GCF_001950415.1 Roseomonas sp. TAS13 | reverse complement strand
GCTCCCAGGGATCGAGCCGCAGGCTGACGGCCACCACGCAGAGCCAACGCAAGCCCGGGGTCCGGGGACCGGCTTCGGTCCCCGGCGGAGAGGGGGTCCGGCGGGAGAGGCAGAGCCTCTCCCCCGGCGGCCCACCACGAGGCGAGACGACAGCCAGGAAGAGTCGCCGTCAGCCTCAGCCCGGCTTCACCACCGCCCCCGGCACGATCTCCGCCACCAGCTCCGGCGGCCGGCACAGCCGCGCGCCGCCCGGCGCCAGCACCACAGGCCGCTCGATCAGCGCCGGCGTCTTCACCATGGCCTCCACCGCCACCTTGGCCGGCAGCCCGGGATCGTCCAGCTCCTGGATCGCGAATTCCGGTGCCTTCCGGCGCAGCAGGCTGCGGGGCGAGATCCCCATCCGCGCGCAGGCCGCGCGGATCTCCGCAGCGGAAGGCGGGGTCTTCAGGTACTCGACCACCACCGGCTCCACACCCGCGGCGCGGATCGCCGCCAGCACCTTGCGGGAGGTGCCGCAGGCCGGGTTGTGCCAGATGGTGACGGTCTGGGTCGCTTCGGGGGCGGCAGCGGCGGACAAGGCAGGTCTCTCCCGGAAAGATCGCCGGCCGGGCCGGCATTCCGCCCACCGATAGGACGGATCGCGCCCCAGCGGAACGCCCCGCCTCAACCTCCGCCGGGCGTCATCCCCAGCCGCGTCAGGACCGCCGCGCCAGGCCCGGTTCCGGCCCTCAGTCCCCGCCTTCCATGGACCCGGCCATCGGCGCCATCCCGGGCGCCGGCCGCCGCCGCGCCCCGAACATCCGCCACAGCCCCAGGAAGGGTGCCGCCAGCAGCTTCGGCACGCTGTCGTACCGCCCCTGCTCCTCCGGCCCCAGCCCCATGCGGAAGCGGTACTGCGTGTCGGTCGGCCGGAAGGTGCCGAACAGCCGGTCCCAGACAGCCAGGAAGGTGCCGAAATTGACGTCCCAGTCCCGCACTTCGCAACTGTGGTGCAGGTGATGCTGCGCCGGGCTCATCACGTACCGCTCGAACCGCCCGAAGGAGAGTGCGATATGCGAGTGGCGAAGCTGGTAGAAGGACAGCACGTCGCAAAGGAAATAGGCGTCCATCCCCATCAGCACCGTCTCGGTCGGCGGCAGGCCCAGCAGATAGCAGGCCAGGCCGATGAAGGCGCCCACCACCACGGCCCCGCTCATCAGCTCCATGAAGCGCTCGCCCGGATGCTGCCGGCGGTTCGACAGTGGCACCAGGAACTCGGCGCTGTGATGCACCTTGTGGAATTCCCAGAGCGCCGGAACCTTGTGCTCCAGGTAGTGCCGGAAGAAGTTCACGAAATCCTGGAACACCACCGAGCCCACCAGCAGCGCCGCCCAGCTCCACCAGCCCTGCGACCCGCCCTCCCGCGCCCCGAGGACACCCTGCATCGCCGACCAGGCGGCAAAGGTCACCGCGCCATTGGACAGCAGCGCCGGCACGATCAGCAGCTTGTCGATCACCCAGGCCACGGCGACAAACGCCACATCCACCCGGACCGAGCGGTGCCGGAACATCTCCGCCGGAAAGCAGAAGCGCAGGAAGCCGCGCAGCGACTTCCGCGGCTCGGCAGGCGCCTGGAACAGATAGGCCAGCGCCGCCCCCAGGGCCATGCTTCCCCAGCTCACCAGAACGAGGAGCCCGCCTCCCGTCAGCGCATGGCGCAGCACGAAGTCCAGGGCCGGCCAGGTCTTTCCAGGCTCCATCGCCAGCAGCCTTTGTGCCGTTGCGAAGAAGCATCCTCGCGCATCGGTGATTGCGCCGGCCTCGGCGGCAGATGAAATCCACGGCAGGTCATTTTCGCGAAACGGCGGCATTCCTGGGACAGCATCCCATGAAGCGGAACCCGCCATGCCCGTCCCGCGCAGTATCGGGAAAGCCGAACAGGCACCGGCACCACCTCGTCCATGAGGACGGCACGAGGGACCGGCATCGACCCGATCCGCTTCCGGCGGAAACCCCGCCCCTCAGCCCTTCTGCTCGACCCCCTGGGTCAGCAGCGCCACCTTGGTCATGAACTCCTCGGGCCGCCCCTGCGCCAGCAGCGGCGCCGCATCGGCCACCGCGTCCAGCAGCGGCTCCACCCAAGTGTCGGCCTTGGCGAAATCGCCGAGCACATGCCCGTGCACGCGCTCCTTCATCCCCGGATGCCCGATGCCCAGCCGCACCCGCCAGAAATCCGGGCTGCCGAAGGCCCGCTGCATGTCCCGCAGCCCGTTATGCCCGGCAGCACCCCCACCCCGCTTCACCCGCACCTTGCCCGGCGCGAGATCCAGCTCGTCATGGAAGGCCCAGACATCGGCAGGAGGGATCTTGTGGAAACCCGCCGCCGGCTGCACCGACTGGCCACTCGCATTCATGTAGGTCTGCGGCTTCAGCAGCGTGATCCGCTGCCCGGCGATGCTGCCATCGGCAATCTCGCCCTTGAAGCGGCTCCGCCACGGCCCGAAGCCGTGGCGGCGCGCGATGGCGTCCAGCGCCATGAAACCGATGTTGTGGCGCTGCCGCGCATGTTCCCGGCCCGGATTGCCCAGGCCCACCCACAGCAGCACCGCAACGGTTCCTTACTTCTTGCCCTTCTTGGCCGGGGCGGCGGGGGCCGCCGGCGCGGGCGCCACGATCACCACCTCTTCCTCGACCGTCGGCGGGGCGAGCGTCGCCACCACGAAGTCACGGCCCAGCACCGCCTCGGTGCCGAACACGTCCTTCACGTTGGACCAGCGGAAGGTGTCGCCGATCGTGCCCTCGGCCACGTCGATCTCGAAGGCCTCCGGCACGGCGTCCGGATCGGACAGCACCTCGATCTCGCGGCGCACGACGTTCAGCGTGCCGCCTTCCTTGATGCCTGGCGCGCTTTCCTCGTTCAGGAAATTCACCGGCACCATGACGCGGATCTTCTGCCCCGGGGCGAGGCGCTGGAAGTCCACATGCAGCGGCATGTCCGTCACCGGATGGAACTGCACGTCCCGCATCAGCGTGCGGGTGGCCTGGCCATCCACCACCACCTCATAGAGGTGCGACTTCCAGCCGCCCTTCTGCAGCTCCTTCACCACGATGCGCGGATCGAGGCTGATCAGCGTCGCCTCCTGCTTCGCGCCGTAGATCACCGCGGGAACATGTCCCGCCCGCCGGGTCGCGCGTGCCGCCCCCTTACCTGCCTGCTCGCGCGCCGCGGCTTCGATCCGGATGGTCTGGACCATGGCCGTTATTCCTTGGGATGTCGTGAAAACACGAATGTCGTGAAAAACAGATCGCGCGCCGGCCTCCAGGGGTGCCAGCGTGCGCGCCTCTCCTACCCCACACATCCCGCCCGCGCAACGCCGCACTCCGCATGGGTGCCACCACCCCGGGGTCCCGGCCCGAGGAAACCTCCCCCGCCCGAACCCGCTTTCCAGGGCAGCGGCGGCCCGGCCGCCCGATCCCCGAACAGGAGAGCGACGCATGAAGAAGCACGGATCCGCCGTCTGGCAGGGTGGGCTGAAGGACGGCAAGGGCACCATCTCCACCGAGAGTGGCGCCCTGAAGAACCAGCCCTACGGCTTCAACACCCGCTTCGGCGACACGCCCGGCACCAACCCGGAGGAACTGATCGGCGCAGCCCATGCCGGCTGCTTCTCCATGGCGCTGAGCAACATCCTGGGCGAGGCCGGCTTCAAGGCGGACGAACTCGCCACCGAGGCCGAGGTCACGCTCGACAAGCAGCCCGACGGCTTCGCCATCACCGCCGTCCGCCTGACCCTCAAGGCGAAGATCCCCGGCATCGACGACGCGAAGTTCCAGGAGCTCGCCGCCAAGGCCAAGGCCGGCTGCCCCGTCTCCAAGCTGCTGAAGGCCGAGATCAGCCTCGACGCCAGCCTGGCCTGAGCCGCCCTACCGGGCCCGGGCGGGACGATACGATACGGGACCCATATCCCGGTTGACGTCCCCCCCGGGTCGGCTCTCTTTCCTGTCCCGGAAGACAGAGGGAGCCGCCCGTCCTTGTTCCGCCCCATCCCGTTCCCGCGAATCCATCCGTCGCGGACCATCGCCCTGGCCACCACCACCCTGGTCCTGCTCCTGGCCTCCACGGTGCCCCACGCGGCCCGGGCCGCACCCTCCTGCCAGGTCGTCCGCTTCGACCGTGGCCAGAACGGCATCGAGATCGCCGGCATGGCACCGGCCCGCGACACCCTCTGCTACGCGCTGACCACCGCCCCGAACCAGACGGCGAATCTCCGCCTCACCGCCTCCCCCAACATCGTCCTGGACATCCCGGGCGTCGCGGAGGATCAGCGCGAGGTTACCTTCCGCACAGAACGCCGCACCTACCGCATCCAGGTCGGCCAGCTCGCGCGCGGCGCCTATGCCGAACCCTTCCGCCTTTCCATCTCGCTGGACTGACCTGGCTTTTCCCGGCCACGCTGGCCACCGGCCCCGGGGGAGAGGCGCCGCCTCTCCCGCCGGACCCCCTCTCCGCCGGGGACCGAAGCCGGTCCCCGGACCCCGGACCCGAGTTGGCTCTGCATGGTTGCCGTCGGTCTGCGGCCTGATCCCCGGAAGCAGGTGGCAACGCAGGGCTCCCGAAAGGAAGAGAAGACACCGTCTCCGCGCTGGTGGCAGCGGCAGTCCGCCGGAGAGCGTCGCTCTTCGGCGCGATCCGGCCGGCAGCGAAGAGCCAACTCATCGGGTTCAGGGCGCGCAGCGTCCTGGCGGATAGGGGGTCCGGGGGAAAGGCAGAGCCTTTCGCCCGGGACGGTGCAACGCCGGACCTTGGGGCGCGCCGCCGCCCCTACCCCGCCAGTTCCGCCGGGGTGAAACGCCAGGCATCGCCGCCGCCCAGCGGTGGCTCCACCCAGAGCGGCAGCGCATTCGGCGTGCGCACATTCGCCTCCAGCCCGGCCGACTGGCGGAAGGCGCGCCACAGCGCCCCATGCGCCACGACCAGCACCGGCCCCGGCAGGGCCAGCGCCCGGTCGATCGCCCGCACCGTGCGCGTCCGCAGCGACGCGAAGCTTTCCGCCCCTTCCGGGGTGAAGCGCCCCTCGACCCAGTCGTCGAACCAGCCGGCCATCGGCTGGCCTTCCTGCACGCCGAAGCCCACCTCGCGCAGTTCCTCGTCGGTGGAGAAGTCCAGCCCCAGCGCCTCGGCCACGATCCGCGCCGTATGCTGCGCGCGCCCCAGCGGCGAGGCCACGATGGAAACGATGCGCCGACCCTCGCCCGGCTCCTGCAAGGCCAGCGCCGCGCGCCGCGCCTGCTCCACGCCCACGCCGTTCAGCGGGATGTCCACATTGCCCTGGCTCAGGCCGCGCGCATTCCAGTCCGTCTCGCCGTGGCGCAGGAACCAGAAGGCCACCCGCCGCTCCGGCACCGCGTCCGAAACCTCCGTCATGGCGCCAGTCCCTCCGTCTCCATCACCCGCGCCACCGCCGGCCGCGCCGCCATGCGGGCCTGGTGCTCGCGGCATTCCGCCGGCAGATCCAGCCCGAAGGCCCGCGCCGCCCAGCGCTCCTGCATGAACAGGTAGTAATCCGCCAGCCCCGGCCGTTCGCCGCCCAGATGCCCGCCGCCACGCGACAGTGCCCCGGCCGCCTGCCGCATCGCCTCCGCCACGCGCCCGATCGAGGCCGCCCGCAGCTTCGCCGTCTCGGCCTCGCCCTCGATGAAGCGCTGCGGCATGAAGCCGGGAAAGAAGCTCTGCGCCTGCCGGAAGGAGCACCATTGCAGCCAGGACAGCGCCAGCGCCTTCTCCAGCGGATCGGCCGGCAACAGCCCCGCCGCGGGATTCGCCTCGGCGATGAAGACGCAGATGGCCGGGATCTCCGTCACCACCCTCTGCCCCACCACCAGGGCCGGCACCTCGCCCTTGGGGTTCACCGCCAGGTATTCCGGCCTCCGGTGCTCCCCATCCTTCAGGCTCAGGAACCGCACCTCGAACGCCGCCCCCGCCTCCGCCAGCAGCAGATGCGGGATGGTGGAGGTGGTCCCCCGGGCGCCCCAGAGGACCATCCGCGGCACCATCCCGTCCCCGCTCCGGCCTTCCGCCAGCGTCACGCCGGCAGTCCCTCGGCTTCCAGTGCCCGCTTCACCGCCGGCCGGGCCAGCATCCGCTCCAGATGCGCGGCGAGCTTCGGCGGCAGCGTCTCGCCCACCCGCTTCGCCCACCAGTACTCGACAAAGAACAGCGCCGCGTCCGCGATGGAATAGCCGCCGGGCACCGCCCAGTCGCCGCCCTTCCATCCCTTCTCCAGCGTGTCGAAATACTTCACGGCATTCGCCTTGCCGGTCTCCAGCACCTTGGGATGGTCCGCCTCGCTGGGCGCGAAGCGCGCCGGGCCGAAGATGCGCGAGAAGGCCTGCGGATGCACCGTGCCGCAGACATAGTCCACCGTCTCCAATACCCGGACCTGCGCCTCCAGTTCCGCCGGCCACAGCGCCTTCTCCGGGTTCGACCCCGCCAGAAACAGCGCGATCGCCGGCCATTCCGTCACCACGGAACCGTCGTCCCGCTGCAGCGTCGGCACCTTGTGCTTCGGGTTCACCGCCAGGAACTCGGGCTTCATCTGCGCCTGTTCCTTCAGCGACACCACCACGCCCTCATAGGGCTTGCCGATCTCTTCCAGGATCACGTGGATGCCGAGGCTGCAGGCGCCGGGCGAATAGTAGAACTTCATGTCGGGCTCCATTTCCCGGGCAGCCCCGCGCGCCACCGGCGCGGCGCGGCCACCTCCCCACCGGCCCGGAAGGACCCGCGAGGCTCCAGAGCCCCGCCAGCCGCCCCCACGGCCCATGGCGCCTGTCTCTTGATCACATCTACGCACAGCTCCACCGTAAGGCG
>NZ_BDLP01000235.1:0-6896 GCF_001950415.1 Roseomonas sp. TAS13 | reverse complement strand
TCGCCTTACGGTGGAGCTGTGCGTAGATGTGATCAAGAGACAGGCCGATTGCAGCGCCGGCAACAGGGCCGGCGGCGCCCCCAGCAGCCGCCCAGCCGCCACCGCGAATCCGCCGGCCGAGCCGCGCAGGTAGCTCTCGAAGGCCCCCCGGCTCTCGATCTCCTCGGCCTCGGCCTCCCGCGCATCCACCATCGCCTGGAGATCCGCCGCATCCAGCACCCCGGCCGTGACCAGCGCGTGCAGCGGCCCCGCCACCTCGTGCCGCCGCACCGGCCGGCCTGCCGCCATCTCGTCCAGCGAATCGCGCCACCATTGCAGGCGGATCAGCGCCATCATCGGCTGGCTCACAACCTCCCGGGCCCGGGCCAGCTCGTTGTTGAAGGCGATCAGCGTGAACAGCGCCTCACGCCGCTCCGGCGCCGCGAAGAGCGCGCAGAGGAAGCGATCGGGGTCGCTGCGGCGCGCGATCGCGCCGATCTCCGACAATTCAGCCATCGGCTGCCTTCTGGCGCCGCAAAGCCCGCCCCGCAAGGTTGACGCCTCACGGGGAGCCGCCCACCTTCCCGCCGGTTTCAACATTGGGGAGACCTCTCATGGCCTTCAGCCTTCCGCCTCTGCCCTATGATCCCGGCGCGCTCGCCGCCCGCGGCATGTGCCAGGAGACGCTGGAGCTGCATCACGGCAAGCACCACCAGGCCTATGTCACCGCCCTGAACGGCCTCATCGAGAGCAAGGGCCTCGCCGGCAAGAGCCTGGAAGAGATCGTCGCCCAGGCCGGCAAGGGCGGCGCCGACAGCCAGCCCGTGCTGAACCAGGCCGGCCAGCACTGGAACCACATCCTGTTCTGGCAGGTGATGTCGCCCGATGGCGGCGGCGACAAGCTGCCGGGCGCGCTGCAGACGAAGGTCGACAGCGACCTCGGCGGCCTGCAGAAGTTCAAGGACGACTTCAAGGCGGCCGGCGTCGGCCAGTTCGGCTCCGGCTGGGCCTGGCTGATCCAGGATGCCTCGGGCAAGCTGAAGATCACCAAGACCCCGAACGGCGCCAACCCGATCTCCACCGGCGAGGGCACGCCCCTGCTCGGCGTGGATGTCTGGGAGCACTCCTATTACCTGGACTTCCGCAACCGCCGCCCGGACTACCTGTCCAACTTCCTCGACAAGCTGGTGAACTGGGAATTCGTCGCCAGCCTGCTGGACAAGGGCCTGAAGTCCGGCCAGTCGGCCTGACCCGCGTCCGGGCGGCCCTGATGGCGCCGCCCGGAAACAGGAAAAGGGGGAACGCCATCGCTGGCGCTCCCCCTTTTTCGCGTCCGCTCCGGAGGCCCGGCCCCCGGTGGCTTCCGCCTCAGCCCTTGGCCACGGCCGTGTCGTTGGCCGCGGTGGGCCGCACCACGCTGCCGATCGTGCCGCGCAGTACGTTGACGCGGACATTGGGGGCGATCTCGACCTCCACCTCGTCCGTACCTTCCTTGACCTTGGTGATCACGCCCACGATGCCGCCCGCGGTCACGATGCGGTCATTGCGCTTCAGCGACTGCAGCATGTTGCGGTGCTCCTTGGCCTTGCGCTGCTGGGGGCGGATCAGCAGGAAGTAGAAGACCACGAAGATCAGCAGCATCGGGGCGAGCTGCATCACGATTCCGGCGGCGCCGGAACTCCCGACGATGTCTTGCGCGTAGGCGGTGGAAACGAGCATGAGGGTTGGAGTTTCCCGGCTTGCGATGGATGGGGGCGGAACCTAGCCTTCGCCCCTCGCCCGTCAACCCATCCTTGCGGGCCGACCCCATCATCACTGTCCTTCGCAGCAAAAACGAGTCCCGCCCAAGTGTCCGAACTTCTGCCGGCCCTGCTCCGGATCGCCGAGGCGCTGGAGCGCCTGGCCCCCGCCTCTCCCGCCCCACCTTCGCCGGAAGGCGCCGATGCCTTCGTCTGGCACCCCGCCCCCGAGCCGCGCCTCGCCCCCGTGCCCAGCGTGGCCGCGGTCGATGCCTCCCTGCTCCAGGGCGTCGAGGCGCAGAAGGCGCTGCTTCTGGAGAATACCGGCCGCTTCGCCCGGGGCCTGCCTGCCAACAACGCCATGCTCTGGGGCGCCCGGGGCATGGGCAAGTCCTCGCTGGTCAAGGCCGCCCATGCCGCTGCCAACCGGGAAAGGCCGGGCAGCCTCGTGCTGATCGAAATCCAGCGGGAGGACATCCGCACCCTGCCGGAGCTGCTGAACATCCTGCGCGCCCAGCCCCGCCGCTGCCTGGTCTTCTGCGACGACCTGTCCTTCGAGCGCGAGGACGCGGACTACAAGGCGCTGAAATCCGTGCTGGACGGCGGCATTGAGGGGCGCCCGGCCAATGTCCTCTTCTACGCCACTTCCAACCGCCGGCACCTGATGCCGCGCGACATGATCGAAAACGAGCGCTCCACCGCGATCAACCCCGCCGAGGCGGTGGAGGAGAAGGTCAGCCTTTCCGACCGCTTCGGCCTTTGGATCGGCTTCCACAACTGCGACCAGCCGACCTTCCTGGCCATGGTGGAGGGCTATGCCGAGGCGCTGGGCCTCGACCTGCCACGCGAGGAGCTGCACGCCCGGGCCAAGGAATGGCAGGTCACGCGCGGCAGCCGCTCGGGCCGCGTCGCCTGGCAGTTCGTCACCGACCTCGCCGGCCGCCTGGGGCAAGCCCTGCCGGCATGACCGCGCCCGGGGATGTCCCGCAGGAGGACCCGCGCGGGGACGCGCCGCTTCAGGGGACACCCCAAGAGGTACCCCGAGGGGCACCCCAGGGAGCGGTCCGGGTGAAGGGGCGCTTCCTCAACCCGGACGGCACACGCCCCGGGCAGACGCGGCGGGCCCTCTGGCGCTTGTCGCGCGAACCAGCCGGGCCGCCCTGGCCGGAATGGGTCGAGGACCCGCCGCAGCCGCCCCCGGCCGAGCCGCCGCCCGGCCATGTGGCGATCACCTTCATCGGCCACAGCAGCTTTCTGCTGCGCTTCGCCGGCGGTCCGACCCTGCTGACCGACCCGGTCTGGAGCAGGCGTTGCAGCCCCTTCTCCTTCGCCGGGCCGAAGCGGGTCCGCGCTCCGGCAATCCCGCTCGAAAGGCTGCCGCCGATTGATGCGGTGCTGCTCAGCCACAATCACTATGACCACATGGATCTGCCGACCTTGCGCCGCCTGCACCCCGTGCCGGTCATCACCGGACTGGGAAACGGCGCCTACCTGGGGCGGAAAGGAATGCCCGGAGCGGTGGAGCTGGACTGGTGGCAGGAGGCTCCACTGCCGGACGGGGCCACGGCCACCTACCTGCCCATGAAGCACTTCTCCGCCCGCACGCCTTTCGACGGCGGACGGATGCTCTGGGGTGGCTTCGCGGTACGGACGCGGGAAGGCAGGCGATTGATCTTCTGTGGTGACACCGCCTATGGCTCGCATCTGGTCGAGATCGGCGCCCGGCTGGGGCCTTTTGCCGTCGGGCTGGTTCCGATCGGCGCCTTCGTGCCGCGCTGGTTCATGCATGTGGTGCATATGGACCCGGCGGAAGCCGTCCAGGCCCGTGCCGATCTCCGGATCGGGACAGCCGTGGCCATGCATTTCGGCACCTTCCGCCTGACGCGGGAGGCCTTCGATGCACCGGTGAGAGACATGGAGGCCGCCCGCGCTGCCGCGGGCCTGCCGGACACCGCCTTCCGCGTTCCCGCCTTCGGCGAGACCCTGCTCCTGCCCCTCTGACCTGGCGGGTGGCGGGCCTGGCGTACCGGTCCTACCGCACCGGGCCGGTGCCCGGGCCGCCGCGGGCAGAGGAGCCGCTGCCCGACTCGTCGCGCGGCGTCGCGCCGGGCTGGGCCGGCGTCACCGCCGGGCTCCGGGCGGTGCCATGCCCGATCGCGCTGCTGCCGCTGCCGGAATTGTCACGTGGGGTGGAGCCGCTGCGGGGCGGCGTCACCGCCGGGCTGCTGCTGCTGCCCTTCCCCACGCTGCTGCTGCCGCTGTTCGACGTGTCGCGTGGGGTGGAGCCTTGGGCCCAGGTGGGCGGGGCCAGCATTGGCGCGGCCATCAGGCCCAGGACAGCGAAGGATGTGGCGAGGTTCCGGCGCAAGCGTGCGTCTCCTTGCAGGCGTGGCTGCCGCGTGTTCCCCCCTGGGGTCCCGGTGCGGTGGCCCTGGTTCCGGCGGGCAGGCCCGCTCTGCAGGGCCAACGGTGCCGGGGCGAAAAGGTTTGCGCCCCGGCCCCATCTCAGCTGTTGCCGAAGATGCGCTGCTCCACCTTGTCGCCCACGCGGATGCCCAGGCGCTCGGCGGTGCCGGCCGCCAGTTCCAGCGTCGCCCGGACCGGGCCGTTGCTCTGGATCACCGCCTCGCTGCGCGGCACCGTGCGCTCGGCGATGCGGTCGATGGTGCCGTCCTGCCTGATGAAGACCATGTCGAGCGATGTGACGGTGTTGCGCATCCACATGCCGCTCTGCATCGGACGCCCCCAGTCGAAGAGCATCCCGCCATCCGGCGCCACGCGCTGGCGGAACATCAGCCCGATGCGCTGCTGCTCGGTGTCGGTGGCCATCTCCACGTTGAAGACATGGCGCTTGCCGTCGCGGGTGATGATCGTCAGCGGCTCGGCCGGCAGCGGCGGCTGCGGCCCCTGCTGCGCCCTGGCCGGCCGCGCGGCCAGGGCCGGGAGCACGGCCAGCGAGCCGAGGAGGAGGGAAGTCACCTGGCGGCGGCGCATCGCTTTCGGGTCCATGGGGTCTGCATTCCATCTCAGAAAGATATCGTGGGAATAAATCCCACAATACAGATTGCCGGCCTTGCCGCTCTACACCAAGAGCCGGACCCCCGAAATCCGGCCCCGATCCCCTTCCGTCCGGACTTTCCCCGCCGGTCTTCCCCCTCCGGAACCCTCCCCCTAGGCTGTGCCGAGATCGAGCTTCCGACCTGCAGTGATTCCCGCGATGGAGACGCCCAAATGGAAATGACCGGTGAACGGCGGATCGAGGCGCCGCGCCAAAGGGTCTGGGACGCCCTGAACGACCCGGAGGCGCTGAAGGCCGCGATCCCCGGCTGCGAGTCGCTGGAACGGACGCCGGAGGGCGGCTTCACCGCCCGCGTCGCGGTACGTATCGGCCCCATGGCGGCGAAGTTCAGCGGCAAGGTCAACCTGACCAACATCAACGCCCCGGAATCCTACACCATCACCGGCGAGGGCAATGGCGGCGCCATGGGCTTCGCCAAGGGCGGCGCCGACGTGACGCTGGAGGAGGCGACGGACACCGTCACCCTGCTGCGCTATGCCGTGAAGGCGCAGGTCGGCGGCAAGATGGCCCAGCTCGGCGCCCGGCTGGTGGACAGCACCGCCAAGCAGATGGCCGACCAGTTCTTCGACCGCTTCGCCGCCAATATCGGCGTGCCGGAACCGGAGGAAGTGGCCGCCAGCGCCGCCGCCACCCCTGTCGAATCCCCCGTTCCCAAGGCCGCAGACAGCGCCGTGAGCGGCCTGGCCCTTGTACGCGCCATGATGCCGCGCGAATTCCTGGGGCAGAGCATGATCTTCTGGGGCGGGCTGGTCGTCTGGCTCCTGATGATGGCGCTGATCTTCCTCGGCTGAGGCTTCCCCATACCGTGACATCCGCGACGTGAACGGCGAGACCCCTCCCCCCGGTATCCCCGGCAGCCCCTCCTGGCCACGCGACGTGGCCGATACGCGGCGGCTCCTGGCGGAAGGCGGCTATGTGGCCGACGCCGCCCTGGCGACCTCGGTGCATCTCGCCCTGCGGATGGGCCGCCCGCTCTTCCTGGAAGGGGAGCCCGGCACCGGCAAGACGGAGATCGCCAAGGTCCTGGCTGCCCGGCTGCCGCGCCGGCTGGTGCGGCTGCAATGCTATGACGGGCTTGACCTGAACGCCGCGGCCTATGAGTGGGACCACGCCAAGCAGCTCATGGCGATCCGCCTCGCGGAAGCCTCCGGCAGCGCGGACGATGCGGCGGCGCTGGAGCGCGGCCTCTACGACCGCCGCTTCCTGCAGGAACGCCCGCTGCTCTCCGCCCTGGAGGGCAGCCCCGCCGTGCTGCTGATCGACGAGCTGGACCGCGCCGACGAGCCCTTCGAGGCCTTCCTGCTGGAGATCCTGGCCGACAACCAGATCACCGTGCCGGAACTGGGCACGATCCGCGCTCAGGTGCCGCCGGTGGTGATCATCACCTCCAACCGGACGCGGGAGGTGCATGACGCCATCCGCCGCCGCTGCCTCTACCACTGGGTGGACTACCCGGACGCGGCGCGGGAGCGCGCGATCCTGGAGGCCCGCGCCCCCGGCCTCTCGGAGCGCCTGTCGCGCGAGGTCGTAGGTTTCGTCCAGGCGCTGCGGCGCGGTCCGGACTGGTTCAAGCTGCCCGGCGTGGCGGAAACCATCGACTGGGCCCGTGCCCTCGCCGCCCTGGGCGCACGGGAGCTGGAACCGGCCCTGGTCGAGGAAACGCTGGGCGTCCTGCTGAAGTACCAGGACGACATCGCCCGGCTGCGCGGCGAGGAGGCGGCGCAGCTGCTGGCGGAGGCCCGGCAGGTTGCCGAGGCCTGAAGCCGCCGAGGATGAGCCCTCCGGTGCCGAATTCGCCGGCAACCTGATCGGCTTCGCCCGGCTGCTGCGCCGGGCGGGCCTGCCCGTCGGCCCGGCGGAAAGCCTCGCCGCCGCCGAGGCCCTGTCCATCACCGGGATCGCCGAGCGCGACACGGTGCGCGCCGCGTTGCGCGCCACGTTGCTGCACGCCCATGACCATCATGAGGTCTTCGACGGCGCCTTCGACCTCTGGTGGCGCGCCCCCGGCCTGCCCCTGGGCGGCGGGGAGGCCGGGACCGAGGCCACGGAGCGCCTGCCCGCCGCGCGGCGCCTGGCCGAGGCCCTGGCGGCGAACCGCG
>NZ_BDLP01000234.1:0-6945 GCF_001950415.1 Roseomonas sp. TAS13 | reverse complement strand
TCGCCTTACGGTGGAGCTGTGCGTAGATGTGATCAAGAGACAGGCGCCGCGGCCAGCCTTTCGCGCCAGAAGCCGGGGCCGGCCGCCGCGTCGGGATCGCGGCTGAGGCGCCGGCCGGCGATCAGGGAATGCGGGTTGTACTGGTACAGGCCGAGGCGGCTGCCATCGTCGCCCTCCACCCGCACCAGCCCGCCGGGCACCAGCGCCTTGGTGGCCGCGCCGGTGGCGACCTCGTTGGAGAAGATCCAGGGATGCCCCGCCTTGGCCCGGCGCTCGCGGCCGGGCAGCAGGCGGATCGGGGGAATGTCAGAATTCGTCATGAAGGCGCGGACCATGCCGCCGGGCGCCGCCGCTGTCCATCTGCCAAAGGAGGCTGCCAAAAGGGTCGGCCCCACGCCTCAGCGGTATTCCGAGATCTCCACCAGATTGTCGTCCGGATCGCGCAGATAGACCGAGCGGATCGGCCCCGTGGCCCCGGCGCGGTCCACCGGGCCGAGCTCGATCGCCAGCCCGCGCTCCTCCAGCAGAACGATCACCGCTTCCAGCGGCCGGTCGGCGATCAGGCAGAAATCCGTGCTGCCCGGCGTCGGGTTCGCGGCGCGCGGCAGGACCGGGGCCCCCGCCGCCTCGTGCAGGTTGAACTTCTGCCGCCCGAAGCAGAGCGCCACGCGCCCGCCGCCGAAGACCTCCTCCCGCATTCCCAGGCCGCGCACGTAGAAGTCCCGCGTCCGCGCGATGTCGCGCACCGTCAGCACCAGATGGTCCAGCCGGTCGATCATGTCCTCAACCTCATCCTGACATTTCCAACCGCCGCCGGCTCAGGGCGACCAGCGGACCTCGCGCATGCCGGGCAGGGCGGCGATCTCCTCCAGGAAGGAGGGAACCTGCCGGCGGCTGCCGTACCGCCCGCGCCAGCGCAGATTGTAGCGCCGCGAGCAGGTCCGGCCGTTCTCGCGATAGATGACCGCCTGCCGCAAGGTCTCGTAACCCAGCCCAGCGAAGCGGGTTTCCATGTCCAGGCTTCGCAGCACGGCGCTGTCGCCCACCAGCAGCAGCGTCGCGCCCTGGACATGCCACAGCCGCCGCTCGACCCATTTCAGCACCCAGAGCACCCCGAGGCCCAGCAGCGTTCCGGCGACCCCGAGGCCGATCTCCCCGGCCCCCAGGCAGAGCCCGGCCACCGTCACGAACCAGAGCGTCGCCGCGGTGGTGACGCCGGTCACGGTCCCGCCCTGGCGCAGGATCGCGCCGCCGCCGATGAAGCCCACCCCGGTCAGGATGCCGAGCGGCAGGCGCATCACGTCCATGCTGATCACGCCGTGGTCGGGGCGGCGGGTGGTGGTCATCAGGATATCGGCCAGCAGCATCGCCAGGGCCGCGGCCAGGCAGACCAGCAGGGTCGTGCGCAGCCCGGCGGCATGCCCCTTGGCCTCCCGGTTCATGCCGAAGGCGGCCCCGGCCAGCGCCGCCAGGAGCAGTCGGAGGGCGATGTCGGACCAGACGGGATCGGTGTGCATCGGTTTCTACGGAGCTCTCACGTCGCGGGCATTTCCGGGGCGGGGGCCTCAGCCGGCGTAGTCCGGCGCCTCGCGGTCCAGGATGCGGCGGATGCTGGCGAGGTGCAGGCGCGCGCTTTCCGGGTCGCCCTCCCGCATCCGCGCCGCCGCCTCTCGCGCCACCGGCTCGGGCACGATCTTCAGCGGCCTTCCGGTGGAAAGGGCCAGGCGCTGGGCCTCGGCGGCGCGCTCCAGGTAGTAGAGGTCGTCCCAGGCCTCGGCGATGGTCGGGCCGACCACCATCACCCCGTGGTTCTTGAGGAAGCCGATATCCGCCTCCCCCATCGCCGCCGCGATCCGGTCCCCTTCCCGCTCGTCGAGGGCGAGGCCGTTGTAGTCCTCGTCCACCGCGACGCGGCCGAAGAACTTCAGCGCCGTCTGCCCGGCGAAGAGCAGCGGCGGCCCCTCGGTCATCGACAGGGCGGTGGCGTTGGGCATGTGCGTGTGGAAGGCCGCCACGGCGCGGGGGTGGCGCATGTGCAGCCGGGCATGGATGTAGAAGGCGGTCGCCTCCGGCCTGCCCTCCCCGGCCAGCACGTTTCCCTGGAAGTCGCAGACCAGCAGGCGGGAGGCGGTGAGCTCCTCGAAGGCCCAGCCATAGGGGTTCACCAGCATCAGCCCGTCATGGCCCGGCACCAGGGCGGAGAAATGGTTGCAGATGCCTTCCTGCAGACCCAGCCGCGCCGCCATGCGGAAGCAGGCGGCGAGGTCGCGCCGCGCCTCCTGGATCGCTTCCGAATCGAGCGCGGCGTTGCGGAGGATGGCGGGCGCCGTGCCGCCGGTCTGGAATTCATGGGCCATGGCTGACCGGTCCCTGCCTGGATGTCGGCCGGAAGCCTCGCCCCGGCGGCGCCGGAGGGCAAGGCGCGGCTGGCCCCGGACCTCATCCGCTGACCAGCCGCGCGATGCCGAAAGCGGCGCCGGCCGCCACGGCGCCGATCACGGCCGTCTGCAAGGCACCCGCCAGGCGCGGCATTCCGGTGGCCCGCGCCCTGAGCCAGCCGAAGGCGAGAAGCGCCAACCCGGTCACCAGGCTGGATACCAGCAGCGCCCGCGGCGTGTCGTCCAGCAGCATGTAGGGGAGCAGCGGCACCATCCCGCCGGCCACGTAGGAGCCGCCGATGCGCAGCGCGGAGCGGGGCGCCTCGCCGGGCGTCGGGGCGCTCAGCTCCAGCTCGAAGCGCATCATGAAATCCACCCAGCGCTGCCGGTCGGCGCAGATCGCCTCGGTCGCGGCCTGCAGCGTGTCCCCCCGCAGCCCCTGGCGATGGAAGATCGCCGCCACCTCCCAGCGCTCCCGCGCCGGATAGTCCGCCGTCTCCTCCCACTCCCGGCGATATTCGGAGGCGTAGCGGTCGGCCTCGCTGCGCGCCGCCAGATAGCCGCCCAGCCCCATGGCGATGCAGCCGGCCGCGAGTTCCGCCAGGCCGGCGGTCACGATCAGCGGATTGGCCGCCACCGCCCCGGACAGGCCCGCCGCCAGGGCGAAGGGCACCGTCAGCCCGTCCGCCGTGCCGATGACGAGGTCCCGCACCAGGGGCGAGGACGTGGCGTGCTGTTCCTGGTGCGGCGGGCCCGGGGGCATCGCCGGCAGGCCGGATTGGTCGAAAGCCAGGCTGTCCATGCCGCCGAAGCTGCCGCACCGGATCGGGCAAGGCGAGCCAATAAACATCTATCCCATTGAAATTCCCATGAACTCTGCGGATGCGACGCCTTTGCAGGGGTCTTGCCGCATCGCAATAAGCCGCTCAGGGTTGGCGGATCGGGCGCCCCCCTCTATGAACTCACGCTTCGGAGATCACGCCTTGGCCACGACCGAACCAGATTCCCAGGCGCCCGCGCCACCCAATCCCGCCCTCGCCGCCCAGGCAGCGATCCTGGCACAAGCGGCGACGCCGGTGCGCCGGATGGCCGATGCCATCCGGGTGCTGGCGATCGACGCCGTCGAGAAGGCGAAATCCGGCCATCCCGGCATGCCCATGGGCATGGCCGACGTGGCCACGGTCCTCTGGACCCGATTCCTCAAGAACGATGCCGACGACCCCCGCTGGGCGGACCGCGACCGGTTCATCCTCTCGGCCGGCCATGGCTCGATGCTGCTCTATGCGCTGCTGCACCTCACCGGGCAGGCGGGCATGGGCATCGAGGAGTTGCAGCGCTTCCGCCAGCTCCACTCCCCCGCCGCCGGCCACCCGGAATATGGCGAGCATCCCGGCATCGAGATGACCACCGGCCCGCTGGGCCAGGGCATCTCCACCGCCGTCGGCTTCGCCATGGCCGAGCGCCTGCTGGCCGCGCGCTTCGGCAAGTCGCTGGTGGACCACCGCACCTGGGTGATCGCCTCCGACGGCGACCTGCAGGAAGGCATCAGCCACGAGGCCTCCTCGCTGGCCGGGCACCTGAATCTCGCCAAGCTCTGCGTGCTGTGGGACGACAACCACATCTCGATCGACGGCGACACCGCCATCTCCTTCTCGGAGGACGTGCTGGCCCGCTACCGCGCCTATGGCTGGGCGACGCGGCGGATCAACGGCCACGACCACGAGGAGATCGCCTCGGCGCTCAGCTGGGCACAGAAGTCGCGCAAGCCGGTGATCATCGCCTGCCGCACCATCATCGGCTTCTCGGCGCCGAAGAAGGCCGGCACCGCCGCCAGCCACGGCGCCGCGCTGGGCGCGGACGAGGCCGCGGCGGCGAAGTCGGCGCTGGGCTGGAACCACGGGCCCTTCGAGATCCCCGAGGGGATCAAGGGCGAGTGGGAGGCGGCCGGCCGGCGTGCCGGCGGCACCCGCCGGTCCTGGCTCAAGCGCCTGGCCAAGCACCCGCAGCGCGCCGAGTTCGAGCGCGCCATGTCGGGCCGCCTGCCGGACGACTGGGCGGAGACCTTCGGCGCCTACAAGGCCAAGGTCGCCGAGGACAAGCCGAAGATCGCCACCCGCATCGCCTCGCAGCGCGCGCTGGAGGTGCTGGTGCCGTCCATCGCCGAGATGATCGGCGGCTCGGCCGACCTGACGGGGTCCAACAACACCAACGTCAAGGGCATTCCCTCGGTCACGCCGGACAACTTCTCCGGCCGCTATATCCATTATGGCATCCGCGAGCACGGCATGGCCGCGGCGATGAACGGCCTGGCGCTGCATGGGGGGCTGATCCCCTATTCCGGCACCTTCCTGGTCTTCGCCGACTACCTGCGCCCCTCGCTGCGCCTTGCCGCGCTGATGAAGCAGCGGGTCGTGCATGTGCTGACGCATGACAGCATTGGCCTGGGCGAGGACGGCCCGACCCACCAGCCGGTGGAGACGCTGGCCTCGCTGCGCGCCATGCCCAACCTGTTTGTCTTCCGCCCGGCGGATGCGCTGGAGACGGCGGAGTGCTGGGAGCTCGCCCTGCGCCGCGTCGACGGGCCGAGCGTGCTGGCCCTGTCGCGCCAGAACCTTCCCGCCCTGCGCGGCGAGGCGGGCGAGAACCGCTGCGCCCGCGGCGGCTATGTCCTGGCGGAAGCCTCGGGCGAGCGGAAGGCGACCCTGGTGGCCACCGGTTCCGAGGTCCATATCGCCATGGCGGCACGCGAGGCGCTGGAGGCGGAGGGCATCCCCACCGCCGTCGTGTCGCTGCCCTGCTGGGAGATCTTCGCCCTGCAGGACGCGCAGCACCAGGACGCGGTGCTGGGCAAGGGGCTGCGCATCGGCGTCGAGGCGGCGCTCGGCTTCGGCTGGGATCGCTGGACCGGCGCTGACGGAGTTTTCATCGGGATGCAGGGCTTCGGCGCTAGCGCGCCGGCGGAACACCTGTATCCCCATTTCGGCATCACGGCGGAGGCCATCGCGGCCACCGTCCGGAAGAAACTGTCGTAACTCAGAGGAAAAGGGGTTCGTCTCATGGCTGTTAAGGTCGCCATCAACGGCTTCGGCCGCATCGGGCGTCTCGTGCTGCGCGCCGCCTGCGAGAGCGGGCGCGACGATGTCGAGTTCGTCGCCATCAACGACCTCGGCTCCGTCGAGGCGAATGCCCACCTCTTCCGCTATGACAGCGTGCATGGCCGCTTCCCCGGCGAGGTGATCGTCGAGGGCGACAGCATCACCATCAAGGCCCATGGCAAGACCTGGGGCCCGATCAAGGTCTCGGCCGAGCGCGACCCGACCAAGCTGAAGTGGGACGGCGTGGACATCGCCGCCGAGTGCACCGGCATCTTCACGGCGCGCGAGAAGGCGCAGGTCCTGCTCGGCACCGGCGCCCGCAAGGTGCTGATCTCCGCCCCCGGCGAGGGCGCCGACAAGACCATCGTCTATGGCGTGAACCACAAGACGCTGACGGCCGAGGACAGGATCGTGTCCAACGCCTCCTGCACCACCAACTGCTTGGCGCCGATCGCCAAGGTGCTGCACGAGAAGTTCGGCATCCTGCGCGGCTACATGGTCACCATCCATGCCTATACGGGTGACCAGAACACGGTGGACACGCTGCACAAGGACCTGCACCGCGCCCGCGCGGCGGCGGTTTCGGCCATCCCGACCTCGACGGGCGCGGCGAAGGCCGTGGGCCTCGTGCTGCCGGAGCTGAAGGGCAAGCTGGACGGCACCGCCATCCGCATCCCGACGCCGAACGTCTCGCTGGTCAGCCTGGACTTCGTGCCGGGCAAGACCGAGGGGCTGACCAAGGAGGCGGTCAACGCCGCCCTGAAGGAGGCCTCGGAGGGCGAGCTGAAGGGCATCCTCGGCTACAACACCGCGCCGCTGGTCTCGGTGGACTTCAACCACGACCCGCATTCCTCCACCTTCGACGCGACGCAGACGCAGGTGGTCGATGGCGGGCTGGTGCGCGTGATGTCCTGGTACGACAACGAGTGGGGCTTCTCGAACCGGATGAGCGACACGGCCGCCTATCTCGGCAAGCTCTGAGACGGCCGGGCCGGGGGAGTTCGCTACCCCGGCCTTTTTTCTTTACTGTTTTAGGATTTTAGTCCTTTATCCGTCTGGACGGATGGAGGGCTTCGCCATGCCTGGCAAGAGGGTTCTGCTCAAGGTCTCGCCCCAGGGACAGGTGACGTTGCGGCGTGGGGTGCGCGAGGCGCTCGGGAACCCAAGGCACCTGGAATGCTGGATGGAGCAAGGAACGCTGCGGTTGCGGCCGGCGGTGTCGGCCACGCTGGACGAGGCGGAGGCGATGTTTGGCAAGCAGGGGATCACCCGGGACGTGCTGGTGGAGGCGCTGCGGATTGTGCGGCGGCGGGGCACGGCAGGATGTTGATTTTATTCCTATATCCGAGGTGGAGTGGGAAAGCAAGGCGCATCGTCGCCTGCCTCGGCGCGAACCGGGCGGTGCCCGGCCTCAGCGCCGGGCGCGGCGGCCCGCCGGGTGCTTGCCGCGGGTCCTGGCCCTCGGCTTGATC
>NZ_BDLP01000233.1:0-6947 GCF_001950415.1 Roseomonas sp. TAS13 | reverse complement strand
GCCGAACCCAGGAACAGGAGGGCCAAAACACCCGCTTGACCCGCGGCCACAGCCCGCGGGACATATCCCCGCACGGGTCAGTTCTCGATGAAAACCCCGGGTCAGTTCTCAGCGAAACTCAACAGCCGCGTCCCTAGTGCCGATCCGGTCCTGGATTCCGTGAGCACGACGACTGCGGCGGCGCCCTCGGACCCGCGCGCAGCGATCGGCCGCGCGCGGGCCGATCTGCGCCTCGCGGCCTCGAAGGCGCAACTGGAGGGCGACCCGCTCGGCCCGGTTCTCGAGGCCTTCGGGGCCAGCCTCGGCGCCATGGGCGAAGTGCTGGACCACGCAGAGTCTAGCCGGCAGCCGCTGGACGCTTCAGCGCAGGCCGAGATGACGCGCCAGCTCGTGAAGGCATGCCGGGCCGACTTCGTGCGCCAGGCCGGCGCGCAGTCCCGGCGTTTGGCCGTGCTGTCGGGCGCCGGGGCGGCGGTGCTGCTGCTGGGCGCGCTGGGCGGCGGCTATCTGTGGGGAAGATCGACGGAGGCGGCGGAAGTGCGCGAGGCCACGGGCATTATCCGCGCCGCGCTGTCGGACGGCTCGGCCTCGGCTCGGGCATGGGCCGACGCCATCCGCCGCAATGACCTTGTAGGCCTCCTGTCGCGCTGCGAAGGGCGGGCGGTTTGGGCCGATGCCGCTGGCCGGCGGGCCTGCGCCGTGCCGCTGTGGCTGGATGAGGCGCCACCGCCGGCGGCGCCGGCGGGGCCACGCTCGTAGTGGCGGCGACTTTCCCACGGGCGATCCGCGGGGTGGGCTCTGCACTCCGCGCCGCTGCCTGGCTGCTGCTCGCCCCGCTGCTCTACCTGGTGCGGGGACCAGCGAGGGTCTTGCTGGCCGTGATGGGCTTCCTGGGCATCGTATGCGCCTTCGCGGGCCTCCTCGGCATCCGCTCCGCACTCGACGCGGGGCAACCGCTCTGGGAGCCGCTTGGCATGATTTGGGGTGGTGGGGCTGTTGGGATGCTCTGCCTTGGGCTGCGCGCGCGCATTTCCCGCATGTGGAATGACTATGACTGACAAGCGCCAAGCTGTCTTGCGTATTACTGCTTTACGCAAGACGGCTTTGCGGTTCTAACCCCGCCCACGGCGCCTGGGCTGGGGCCGTTCCTCTAAGTCATGGCTGGATACCTGCACGCCATGCTTGGCCAGGGCTTCCGCGATCACGCGCCGCTGCGTCGTGCCCTTTTCGATTGCGAAGCGGGCCAGGGCTTCCAAGGTACCTTCCGTCATCCGGACAGACAGGACAGCCGGCTTGTCGTCGCCCTGGCGTTGGGCAATGGCCGGCGGCTGCTGCGGTGCGGCCTCGCCGGCTGCCCGTAGCATCTCGTCAGGGGAAATGGGCGGCGCTGGCCTGGTGCTCTTGAGGCCCTTCAACGGTGCGGCTCCTGTGTCTTTACGGCTTTCGTCTTTACGTCTTGCGCCTTTACGCCATGTAACTTGGCGCTCGGCGTCTTTTTCTTTCCAGCCGCTGAGGGATTGCCCGGCAGCCACCCCAGCTCCCGCAGCTCGTCGACCAGGGCTGCCGCCTCTGCTCCCGCCTTCCCAGCTGGCATCCGCCCTGAGAAGCCCATTTCCCCATAGGCCACTAGGTCAGACAGGGAGGCGGCTAGTTTTGGCAGGGTCGCTGCCTCGGCCGCAGCGTGTTTGGAGAGTGCCGTCGAGGACCGCACGCGGTTGAGAACAACACGGGCAGGTATCTCGCGGCGGGCTGCCGATGCAACGCCGGCCACCAGCTCAACGGTGCGGGCGGCCTCGGTCACGTCGCCCTCCCCCGGCACCATGGGGATCAGCACCCCGTCTGCCGCCGTCATGGCAACGGTCGCGGCACGGTTGCCGAAGCCAGCTGTGTCCACCACTACCACCTCAGCCTCCTGGGCCATCCGATGGATCAAATGGGCCAGCTTCGCCTCGTCCGGTTCGTGGTGGCAGACAAAGGCGGCTCCCTCGTAGAGCCTGGATGCCCATCGGGACAGGCCGGCAGTCGGGTCGGCATCGAGCACGGCAACGCTCACCCCCCGCGCCGCGAGGGTGCCCGCGATGATCTGGGACAGCGTTGTCTTGCCTGGCCCACCCTTTGAGCTGGCAACAGTGATGATCGACATGGTGGCTCCAACCGCATGACGCCGTGCGTCAAGTTAGCAAGCGTCAATACGGCTTGACTACAACGTACGTCGCCATGCGTAAAGCGTATTACGTCTGTACACTTGGCGCTGGACACCTCAGTAGGGCCTTCCCCATCCGAGGGCATCGTGGTTGTTTAGTTCTTTAATTTATAAACCACCATGAATGTTCTCCAGGATCCCAGTATGTCAGACAGCTCTAGCCCCGACGCCAAGGCCACTGGCACCCCGGTCAAGCGCCGCCCTGGCCGCCCGGCCGGCGGTGACATGGCGCAACTGACGCTCCGTATTCCGCGCGCGCACCTGCTCGCCCTCACAGAGGAAAGCGCCCGTCGTTCGATGGAGACGGGCCGCAATGTCACGCCGCAAGCCATCATCGCAGGCATGATCGCGGCCAGCATTGCCACCAAGAACGAGAGCACACCGGCGGCGTAGAACCCTACGCCGCCGCAACAGACAAGGTCACGGACCCGTTACCATATAAATGAATTTTTTAATTTAAAAACGTTGACCGGTGGATTGGGTCGGGGTAATGTTCCTCTCAGCCGAGGCGCTTCGCTTCGGCGGTTAGAGCAAGGCGCTCCGCATGACGTTCTTCCGTTCTTCTCGTTCCTTCGGTTCCACCCGCGCCGCGATGGGCGCTAACCCACTGTCAGACGGGGAGCTAATGCAGCTCGCCCCGTCTGCCTTCGCGACAGAGGCCCATTCCTCCCGCTCCGCGCGCTACGCCTATATCCCGACTGCGGACGTAATCGCGGGTCTGCGACGCGAAGGCTTTGTGCCGGTGCTGGCGCGGCAGACCCGCCCGCGCGACGCCGACCGCAGCGGCCACACCAAGCACCTGATCCGCTTCCGCCACGAGGGTCAGGCAAGCCAGCCGCGTCGCGTCGGCATGACCTTTCCGGAAGTCGTGCTCATCAACTCCCACGATGGGACCAGCGCCTACCACGTCACCGCAGGCGTGTTCCGCCTCGCCTGCCTCAATGGGATGGTGGTGTCGGCCGGGCCGGAACGCTCGGTAAAGGTGCCGCACAAGGGCGACGTAGTGCGCCAAGTGATCGAGGGCAGTTACGAGGTCCTCGGCGCCTCGCGCCAGGCCATTGAGGCCGCTGATGCCTGGGCCAGCGTCGCCCTTAATTGCGAGGAACAGAACATCCTTGCGGAAGCCGCCCGCGTGATCCGCTTCGGAGACGAGGAGGGCAACGTCGCCTCCCCAATTCAGGCGGAACAGTTCCTCACCGCCCGCCGGGCGGCGGACACAGGCGCGGACCTGTGGAGCACCTTTAACCGGGTGCAGGAAAACACCATTCGCGGCGGCCTCCAGGCTTGGGGCAGGGACGGTAACAACCGCCCGCGCCGCATCACCTCGCGCGAGGTTACGGGAATCGACCAGGACGTGAAGCTCAACCGGGCGCTGTGGATGCTGGGCGAGCGCATGGCGGCCCTCAAGAGCGCCGCCTAACCAGTGGGGGCGGGGAGCGATCCCCGCCCTTCCTTCCGCCCTTGCGTGCCACCCCGTCGAAAGCTCCGCACTATGGATTTCCACGCTCTGCCTATCCTGGGCATTTCGCTCGTACTCAATGACGATGCCGGCAACGGCCTGGCGCTCGGCACCAGTTCAGAAGATCCCGCCTACCTCCTTGCCGTGGTCGAGGATGCCGCCGGCCGCGCCATCATCTGCAACCTGATCGACGGTGAGAGCGAGGCGCTGTTGCTGGCCATGCTGACCGAACGCGCGGCCGTGCGCGCCGCCGCGGCGATCCCGCCCTATCGTGCTACACCGGGCGCCGCTGGGGCCTCGTCGTGACCGCGTTAAGGTGGTGCGGGCAGGCTTCGGCCCGCCCTCGCTGCCCCGCTCTGTGCTTCGCCGCTGGCCGCCTCCGGGCGGCCTTCTACGTTGCGGCCGGTGCCGTCGTTGGGTCATTACCGTCCGTATGGCTATGTCCCCATCCCGCTTCGCCGAGTGCCTGGAAACGATCGGCTGGACCAAGCGCGGCCTCGCACGCCGACTGAACGTGGGGCAAGCGGCGGTGCGCCAGATGGCCAACGGGCGGCACGAGATCCGCGACGACTTCGGCGGATGGTTAGAGGGGTTGGCAGCGGTCCATGCGCCGCTGTCGCCCGAGCTACGCGAGTTTTCTGACCAGATGGGGTGCGATAGGGGGGAGTGGGTGCGCTATCCCCGTGGCATACGGCCCCTATCTGACGAGGAGGCGGCGGCGCTGCGCCGCGTCGCGGAAGCGCACGCTGCGATGCCTTGGCCGCCAGGATGGCGGGGCGGCACTGTGAAGGACGATAATACAGACTCGTAATTTGGCCGAACCTGAAAAGATCAGGTGTTGCGCTCCACTCGCCCGGCCGGCTTCGCCGGCCTGCCGTCCTCGATCCATCGATACTACCACGACATCGTAACGATATATCGCTCAGCCCAGACGTGACGCCGGCTCCCCATGTATGGGGACAGTACAGTGCCCATGCCCAAAGTCCGCCAGTGTCTCGATGATACGGCACTCCTCCACGTGGCCGCCCACGCACTGGCTGGCCATCCGCTGCAATTCCGATCGCAGCGCCTCGAGGCGCTTCATCCGGGCGTCCACCTCGGCGATGTGGGCCATGGCGATGGCGTGTGCCGCCGAGCAGTCCGTCCCGGGCCGGTCGGCGAGGTCGAGGAGGGAGCGGATGTGCTCCATGGAGAAGCCGAGTTCCCGGGCATGGCGGATAAAGCCGAGCCGCCGGAGGTGGGCATCCCCGTAGGAGCGGTGCCCGCCCTCGGTTCGGGCGGGAGGAGGCAGCCAGCCCTCGGCCTCGTACCAGCGGATCGTGGTCGCCTTCACGCCGGTCAGCCGCGACAGCTCGCCGATCGTCAGCCTCGCCATGGTATCTCCTCGGTCAGGGCCATCCTGGAGGATATGGGGCCTCGGTGACACCGTACCTCCCTGCTGGCTCCCTGGCCTGCCCTGCAAGGCCGACAGGGGGGTGGGACAAGATGTCCCCCCGTCTCCCGATGACACCGGATTACAGCTGCGTTAGACTTGGGCAGCATGCTCGCCCTGCCGACATCGCTGGCCGCCAGGATCCTTCGCCGAGTGCTCTCGGTGATGATGTGCGCGCTCATGCTCCTGTCTCTGGCGGTCTCGGCGGATGCTGGTGCCCCTACGGTCACGAGTCCGCCCGCGCTGGTCGAGTTGGTTCTCATGGACGCTGGCTCTGGTGACGAACCCCTGCAGCCGGACTCCCTGCCGTGTCACTCAGCCCACCACCTCTGCGGCAAGGTAACCCCGCTCCCGCCGATCCTTGCGGCCGGGGCGCCTGCGGTCGTCCATCCTGAGTTCAAGCCGGTCCCGGTGCCGGACCGGCTGCTGCCCTCCGGCGTGACCGAACTGCCGCCAAGACCACCTCGCGCCTGACGGAACACGCCTTCCTGCTGGTCCGGCCCGCCCATCCCTGAGGGCGGCGGTGCCCGGCCCGTTCGCGGTCCGTCATTCCAGGTACCTCCATGTCATTCAGCACTGCCCGGCTAACGGCGCTCCATGCCGTCATCCCTGAGGCCGCCCTCGCCCAGGGCACCCGGCCACCCGTCGCCTCACCCACCGCCTGCATCGTCCCGGCGGCACCTGGGCTTCCCCGAAGGCTCCCTGGCCTTGGGCCCCGCAGGCGCCCGTTCAGCCATGCTTCCACTCCGACGGCGTCTTCCAACGCAGAATGGCCCTTGAACCTCCAGTCGCTAGAGGCCCTATCTGCCGAGCCATCGACGGGAGATCACCTGGTGGATGGCGCGCGAGACGAAGGACAGAGGCGGCACGTGTCCCTGGAGACACGGGGAGCAAACCGCTCCTGGGCCGCGGCTGGAATCTCGGTGGCCGCCTCCCATCCCGCGGACTTCAGTGGCGCCACGGTGGGTGCCCTGGCCCGGCGGTGCGGGGCGACAATGATGCTCAGCGTTGCCCGGCTCGCGGCGGTTCTCGCCGTCGTCCCGGCCCTGGCCTTCGGACAGGACGCCCGTCCGCCTGTTGCGCCCCTCACCATCCTATCGCCCCAGCAGGCGGTCGAGGCCGCACTCACCGTCTCCCCCGCTCTCCGCGGCGCCGGGGCGGCCCGCCAGGCCGTGCAGGCCGACGCCCTCCAGGCACGGCTCCGGCCCAACCCGGAACTGAGGGGCAGCTTCGAAAACTTCGGCGGCTTCGGTGGCCGCCAGGAGAACCGGGCCTTCCGGACCCTGGAGAGCACGGTCGGCCTCGCCCAGCGCATCGAGCTCGGCGGCAAGCGCTCCGCCCGGATCGATCTTGCTGCCCGCAGCGGCGAGGTCGCCGCGCTCGACTTCACCGGCGTCCGGCTGGAGATCGCCCGGGAGGTGGTGACGGCCCTGGCCACCGCAGAGGCCGCCCGGCGGCTCGTCGGCGTCGAGCGAGAGCGCGCCCGCCTGGCAGCCGAGACGCTCCGGGCCGCTCGCGCCCGGGTCGAGGCAGGCCGGGATCCGTTGCTCCAGGCCGAGCGGGCCGAGGTGGTCCGGGCCACGGCCGACATCGCCGCCGAGCGTGCCCAGCGCGAGGTCGACATCTCCCTAGCCGACCTTGCCGTGCTCATCGGGGTGCCCCGGGTCGAACTCGCCCCTCGCCAGGCTTGGTTCGACGAGATCGGTCCCAATCCCGGCCGCCCGGTTCCAACGGACCCGCTGGCTCGTCTCTCGGGTAGTCCCGAGCTGGCCCGGCTGGAGGCGGCGATCGCCCAGCAGCGGGCGAACCTGACCCTCCAGCGCGCGACCGCCGTGCCTGACGTGACCATCTCC
>NZ_BDLP01000232.1:0-6969 GCF_001950415.1 Roseomonas sp. TAS13 | reverse complement strand
GCATGGCCGGGGGAATGGTCCAGCGTCCCGCCGGCCTGCGGCCAGTCGGCGATGGGCGCCGGGGGCGGCAGGTCCACCGGCCGCGCGGCCAGGCCTTCGTCCACCGAGACGGGCTTCTCCATCTCCAGCACCGAACGCCGCTCGCCCGGCAGGATGTCCTTCCGGCTGGCGAAGATGTCGTCCAGCGTGTCGCAGCCGGCCAGCATGCCGGTCGCCGCGAGCAGGGCGGCGCGCCGCGTGATCGTCATGCGTGTCATCCCTCTAGTCCGGCCGCCAGCCGTGCCGCGCGGTCGCGCAGGCCCTGCGGCGCCGTCTCGTCCGCGGCCAGCGCCTGGAGGGTCTTGCGCGCCTCGTCCTTCTGCCCCTGACGCAGCGCCACCAGCCCCTGCATTTCCTGCGCCGAGTAGCGCCAGGGCTTCGTGGCGCCGGACAGCGGCGCGACCCGGCTGGCCAGGGCGCCCGGGTCCTCGGAGTCGAGGCCGTGCATCACCCACATCAGCGAGGCAAGCTCGCGATAGACCTCCCCGGCCTTCGGGTCCTGCGCCACGGCGTCCCAGAGCGCCAGGGCGGCGGCACGGTCCCCGGCCTCGGCCTTCAGCGCGGCGGCCCGCAGCCGTGCCAGGGTGCGGTATCCGTCGGGCGCCGCGGAGGCGATCTGGGCGAAGCGGTCGCCGAGGGCGGCGGGATCGGCGCCCGGCTGCTCGGCGGCACGGCTGGTCTCCAGGAACAGCGCGGCGGCCTGCTCGGACTGGCGCGACTGGTACCAGCGCCAGCCCTGCCAGCCGCCGGCCCCCAGCGCCGCCACCAGGGCCACGACTCCCAGGGCGCTGCCCCAGCGCAGGGCAAGGCGGCGCATGCGCTCGGCGCGCACTTCCTCCTGAAGTTCGTCGAAGATATCGGACAAGGCGGTCCCGTCCCCCAGGCAAAGGCGGCGGTCCATATACCCTCCATCCCCCCGCCCGTTAAGCCCGGCCTCCACGCCCGGCCCGACGCGCCCTTCCTCCGGCCATTCTTCCGGCCGCCCTCCGCGCACTCCGGCGGCCCGTCCTGGCGGCCTCCACCGGCAGCCCTGGCGGCACCGATCCCTGGCCGCCCGCGCCGGCCCGCGTCCGGCGGAGGCCCGGCACCTCTTCGGAAGGTGAGGCACCGCGATGCTGGACAGGCCGGGGGGAGGAGGCTACCCGGATCGGCACTCGCCCATGCAACCGGAAGATCCACCCCTGGCCCTGCCAACCCGCACAGCATGCGCCGGGGCCATCCCGCGCTCCGCATGGCAGGCACCCGATGGCTCCATCGACCGCGCGGCCCGCGGATGACCGCACGCCTCCACGAATGCCCGGATTGCGGGCTGCACCTGTGCCTGCCCGCCCTCGGCCCCGGGATGGAGGCCCGCTGCTCCCGCTGCGCCCGGGTGCTGCGGCGTCACCGGGTGAACGCCTTCTCCGCCCCGATGGCCCTGTCCCTGGCCGGCATCGTCCTCTACGCGATGATCCTCACCATGCCCTTCCTGGGCCTGAACCTGCTGGGGCGGGAGCGGGTGAGCCTCGTGGATTCGGGGGTCTTCTCCTTTGCCCAGGACGGGTTCTGGGGGTTGTCGGGGCTGGTCTTCCTGGTGCTGGTGGTGGTGCCCGGGCTGCAGCTCGTGCTGCTGCCCACCGTGATCCTGGGCCTGCACATGCGGGCGCCGCCGCCGGGGCTGCACCGGCTGTTCCGCTGGTACATGGCGCTCGACCCCTGGATGATGGTGGAGGTCTTCCTGTTCGGCGCCCTGGTCTCCTACACGAGGCTGGTGGACCTCGCGCATGTGGAGATCGGCCCTTCCGCCTATGGCATCGCCGCGCTGTCCCTGGTGCTGGTGGCGCGCAACGCTTCGCTGGAGCCGCAGGTGGTCTGGGACCGGCTGGAGGAACGCGGCCTCGTCGCCGATCCCGGCACCCTGCGACGGGGAGACGCCGGGCCGGAGCCCGCGGTCGTGGCGGCCCCTGGGGCGGCCCCTGGGGCGGCCTCCGCCCCGTCCCGCGCCTTCCGGGCCGAGGCCGTGGCGGCGCCCGCCCCCGGAACGGCCACCGGCGCGTCCGCTCCGATCGCCTGCCACCGCTGCCACCGCCTGGACCACGCGCGCCCCGGTGCGCCCTGCCCGCGCTGCGGCAGCCGGCTGCACCGGCGCAAGCCCGACAGCGTGAGCCGGAGCTGGGCCCTGATAGCCGCCGCCTTCATCCTCTACCTGCCGGCCAACTACTATCCGGTGATGCGGATCGTGACCCTGGGCCAGGGTGGTCCGCACACTATCCTGGGTGGGGTCATCGAGTTCGTCGAAACGGGCTTCTGGCCCCTCGCGCTCATCGTCTTCCTGGCCAGCGTGGCGGTGCCGATGCTCAAGCTGGTCGGGCTGATGGTCATGCTCACCAGCATCCGGCGCCGCTCCGCCCGCCACCTGCTGCGCCGCACCCAGCTCTACCGCGTGGTGGAGGCGATCGGGCGCTGGTCGATGATCGACGTCTTCGTGGTCTGCGTGCTGATCGCCCTGGTGCGCTTCGGCATGCTGGCCGAGATCACCGCCCAGGTCGGCGCCGCCTGCTTCGCCGGGGTCGTGGTGGTGACCATGGTGGCGGCCGAATGCTTCGACCCGCGCCTGATGTGGGATGCCGCCGGCTCCCCGGCCCAGGACCCCGACGCGCCCCGCCGCTGGCGCGGCGAGGCCGGCGCGGACGCCTCTTCCCCGGATGGCCCCATGCGGGCCGGACACCCTTCCGCCGGTCCCGCCGGGGCCGCCAGCCAGCACGGAGCCGCATGAGCGGAACAGAACCCCCGGCCGACGGCATGTCGCGCGAGCCGATCCCCGGCCAGCGCCCCGACGATGCGCGCGAGGCCCGGGTCCGGCACCGCCGCTTCTCCATGATCTGGCTGATCCCCATCGTGGCGGCGCTGGTCACCGGCTATCTCGGCTGGCGCACCTTCTCCGACCGCGGGCCGCTGATCACCGTCAGCTTCGGCAATGCCGACGGGCTGACCGCCGGGCAGACGCCGGTGCGCTACAAGTCCGTGCAGGTCGGCACGGTGGAGAGCATCCATCTCACCGGCGACCTCCGGCGCGTCGAGACCCGCATCCGCATGGACCGGATGGTCGGCGGCCATATCAACGAGCACAGCCGCTTCTGGGTGGTGCGACCGCGCTTCAGCGGCGCCAGCGTCTCCGGCCTGGAGACCATCGTGTCCGGCAGCTACATCGAGTTCGACCCGGGCGAGCCGGGCGCGGAGCAGCGCCGCTTCACCGGGCTGGAGAACCCGCCCGGCCGCCGTTCCGACGAGCCGGGCCGCGACTTCGTCCTGCGCGCGCAGCGCCTGGGCTCGATCGACCGGGGCTCGCCGGTCTTCTTCCGCGATGTCGAGGTCGGGCAGGTGCTCAGCTACAACCCACCCGAGATCGATGGCAGCTTCACCCTGCACGTCTTCGTGCGGGCGCCTTACAGCGAGTATGTGCGCAGGGGCTCGCGCTTCTGGAACGCCTCCGGCGTCAGCTTCCGCCTGGGTGCGGAGGGCGTGCGGGTGGAGCTGGAAAGCGCCCGCGCGCTGCTCGCCGGCGGCATCGCCTTCGACACCCCGCCGCAACTGCGCGACCAGCCGTCGGCGCCGGACGACGAGAGCTTCACCCTCTACAGCGACCTGGAGGCTGCGATCGCCGCGACCTCGGAGAACCGCCTCACCTTCCTGATCTATTTCGACGGATCGCTGCGCGGCCTCTCGCCCGGCGCGCCGGTGCTGCTGCGCGGCGTCCGGATCGGCAGCGTCCTCGACGTCAATCTGGAATACGACCAGGCGGAGGACCGCTTCCGCGTGCCCGTCCATATCGCCATCGAGCCGGAGCGGATCTCCTTCCCCGCCGGACGCCCGAAGCGCGAGGTGCGCGCGATGGCCGAGGAGATGGTGGCCAAGGGCCTTCGCGCGCAGCTCACCAGCGGCAGCCTGCTCACCGGACAGCTCCTGGTCTCCATGGACTTCATGCCGGATGCGGCGCCTGCCTCCGTGCGCATGGAGGGCGAGGAGATCGTGCTGCCCAGCATCGGCGGCGGCACCGACAACATCATGGCGGCGGTCAGCAGCATCGCCGGCAAGCTCGACCGCTTCCCGATCGAGGAGATCGGCAAGAACCTGAACGGCACCCTGGCCTCGGTGAACGGGGTGGTGGGCGGGCCGGAGCTTCGCAACGCGCTCAACGCGCTCAGCAGCAGCCTGGGCTCGGCGCGCGACCTGATCCGCAAGGCGGACAGCGGCATGACCCCGCTGCTGCGCCGCCTGCCCGCCATCGCCGACAACCTCGACCAGACCGTGGCCCGCGCCAACACCGCCGTCCGTTCCATCGAGCGCGGCTATGGCGGCGATTCCGAGGTGAACCGCGAGATGGAGCGCCTGATGTCCCAGCTCACCGACACCGCCCGTTCCGTGCGCCTGCTGGCCGATTTCCTGAACCGGCATCCGGAGGCGCTGATCCGCGGCCGGGCCGGCGCCGCCACCGAGCGATAGGAGCGGCGCCGCATGTCCCAGCCCCTCGCCCGCCGCCGCCTCGGCGCCCTGCTGCCCGCCCTGCTGCCCGCCATGGCGGCCACCGCCGCGCTTGCGGGCTGCGCCTCGCCCAGCCCGGCCTATTACCGCCTGTCTGCCCAGCCCGGCCCCTCCCTGCCGGGAAGGGGAAGGCAGGTGCAGCTCCGCCGCGTCGGCATCCCCGGCTATCTCGACCGCCCCGGCCTCGTCCGGGCGCGGGGAGGCGGGCGCCTGGACGTGGCCGATGTGGAGAGCTGGCCCGAACCCTTCGGCGACATGGTGACGCGCGTGCTGGCCGAGGACCTGGCGCTGCGCCTGCCGGGGGATTCGGTGGCGGCGGAGGGCGGCGCGCTGCGAATCCCGGCGAACATCCTGGCCGAGGTGCAGATCCAGCGCTTCGAGGCCGGGCCGGACGGTGTGGTGGAGCTCCTCGCCCAGGCGGCGGTGCGCCCCCGCAACCAGGATGCCGCCGAAAGCCGGACGCTGCGCTTCCGCGTGCCGCCCGCCGCGCCGGGGTCCGGGGCAAAGGGGCCGGATGCGGCCGGCGTGGTGGCCGCGATGGACCAGGCTCTGGGCCAGCTCGCGGATGCGCTGGCCGGCATGATCGCCGCCATGCCGGTGGTGGCATCCACCGCCCGTTAATTCCCGCCGGGGCAGGATGGCGGCGTGCGCCCGCTCCTGCTGCTCCCCATGCTGATCCTTCCCCTGGCCGGCTGCGATGCCTTCTGGGGGCCCTTCGCCGCGGCCAACGTGGCGTCGCTGACCACGACCGGACGGGCTGTGCCGGACCTCTTCGTCTCGGCCGTCACGGGCAAGGACTGCTCGATCGCCCATCTGGACGCGGGGGAGAAACGCTATTGCCGGCGCGATCCGCTGCCGCCGGTGGAGGCGGTCTGCACGCGCTCCCTGGGCTCGGTGGATTGCTGGAACGGCCCGCCGCCCGGCATGCCGCCGCAGCGCCCGCTGGGCGACGCGCCGCCCGTTCCGGCCCAGCCACCCGAACCCTGGCCGTTGCAGAGCCTCTGAAAGCGGTCCTTTTGCGGCCCCTCCCCTGGCCACGGCCGCCGTCCCGGGTTCCAATGCCGGAAATCACGAGGAACAGACCATGACGGATTTTACCTGGGACCACCTGCACCTGCGCAGCCCTGACCCCGAGGCCACGGCGCGCTACTTCCGCGAGATGTTCGGCGCCACCGAAACCGGGCGGGCGGCACAGGGCAACGGCGCGCTCCGCGTGATGCTCGACCTCGCCGGGCTGCCGCTCTTCATCGAGCAGGTCCCGCCCACCACCGCCGCGCCGCCGGAGCCCCCCTTCCTCGGGCTGGAGCACCTCGGCCTGCGGGTGAAGGACCTGGAGGCCACCGCCGCCGCGCTGCGGGCCAGGGGTGCCCGCTTCGTGGTGGAGCCGCATTCGCCGCGCCCGGGGCTGAAGATTGCCTTCCTGGAAGGGCCGGAGAAGCTGCGGATCGAGCTGCTGGAGCGTGCGGCGGCCTGATTCCCGCCCGGCATCCAGGGCAGATACCATTTCAATGGCGTAATACAACCTGCGCGTGCTATCCGGGCGCCGGCCGGATTCGTGCCGGGGCCTTCCCGCCTGTTTCCGGCCCATCCGAGAAATTCTGGAGGGGCCATACATGCCGCCAACCTGCTCCTGCTGCGAACCGGGCCGCCACTTCCAGCCCGGCCGCCGGGCCATGCTCGCCGGTCTCGGCGCGCTGGCGGCGCTGCCCATGACCGCACCCACCCGGCGTGCCATGGCGGCGGAGGCAGTGCCCAAGACCAGCCTCACCGCCGACCAGGCGCTGGAGACGATGAAGAAGGGCAACGACGATTTCGTCGCCGGCCTGCCCCATCGCGGCCTGCTGGGCCGCGAGCGGCGGCTGGAGCTGGCGCATGGCCAGGCGCCGTTCTGCATCCTGGTCGGCTGCTCCGACAGCCGCGTGCCGCCGGAACTGCTGTTCAACCGCGGGCTGGGCGAGATCTTCATCGTGCGCAACGCCGGCAACACCGTGGACACGGCGGCCATGGGCAGCGTCGAGTACGGCGTCGGCGTGCTGGGCTGCCCGCTCGTGGTCGTGCTCGGCCACGAGAGCTGCGGCGCCGTCTCCGCCGCGATCGACGTGGTGCGGAAGAACGCCAGCTTCCCCGGCGTGATCGGCGAGATGGTGCAGCCCATCATCCCCGCCGTGCTGGCGGCGCGCGACGAGAAGGGCGAGATGACGCTGAATGCCGCGGTCCACGAGAACGCGCGCCGCGTCGCGAAGCGCCTGAAGATGCAGAGCGTGGTGGTGCAGCAGGCCGTGGCCCAAGGGCCGGCTGCGGGTGGTGGCGGCCTATTACCGCCTCGCCGATGGCGATGTGGAGTGGTTCGAGGAGATCTGAGGCAGGCGGGGCCGGGCCTCCGCGCGGAGGCCCGGCCCCGGCTTCAGC
>NZ_BDLP01000231.1:0-6989 GCF_001950415.1 Roseomonas sp. TAS13 | reverse complement strand
TCGCCTTACGGTGGAGCTGTGCGTAGATGTGATCAAGAGACAGGCCGGGCGGCGGTGACGCGGCCCAACACGTCGCGCGTGCCGGCGCGGCGGTGGGTGTCCAGCACGGGTGCCCGGCCGGACCGGAGCGCATCCATGCGCACCGCCTCCGGCCGCATGTCGAGCTCCTCGATGATGGGACCGAGCGGGGGCACGAAGTTCCGCGCGCGGGCGCCGGTGGACCACACCACCTCGACGGTGCGCGCGGTACGGTCGACGGTAACGGGCGCGGCCAGGGCGCGGCAGGCGGCGATCGACTGCCCAGCGATGGGCAGTCGATCGGACAATGGCGTGGCCTCCGGCGCGGGGGAGCCCCCGCCCGGGTCGATCGGCTCTGTCATGGGATGCTCCTTGGGCGGCGCCTTACGGCGCGGCGAAGCCCTGCGCGTTGACGTAGACCTGCGCGCCGGTGGTGATGCAGGCGACGTTCATCGCCGTGGCCGCGGTGCCGCGCAGCGGCGTCGGGAAGGTGATCTCGACCGGCGCCGGCATCGCCGCCGCCAGCAACTGCCGCCAGATCACCGTCGCCCCATCCTTGATCACCACCTCGGTCGCCACCGTCGGATGCGCGTTGCGGAGGTCGATCGAGGTCACGTAGTTGCGGATGCCGGCCGCAGCCGCCGCCCGGAGCACGACGTCGGTGGTAGTGATGATCCCGCCCGCCGCGGCCGCGGTCTGCCAGTCGGCCTCGGGGATGGCATAGGGCTTGGTGACCAGCGCGCCGATCAGCGTCGCCAGCAGATCCACACCACGCGCTGTCGTGACGGCAATCGGGTTGGTCGAGTAGCCAGTGGCGGCCAGCACCGGCACGGCGCCGGCCGTGTTGCGCGCCTGGCCACCCACTGGCGTGACCGCCGGCGGGATGGTGCTGAGCACGTTCACGCCCAGCCCCTGGCCAGCGACGGACTGGCCGCGGCCGGCGGTGATCTCCGTCGTCAGCTCGGCATAGTCGGCGATGGTGACGAACTGGACCCTGATGTCGGTGTTCGAGGCCGGCGCCAGGTTGCGGCTGACCGAGGCCCAGCCGGTGTTGAGATAGGCGCCGGTGAAGGTCGAGCCGACCAGGTCGAAGCTGTTCGCGTCGATCACCGTAATAGTGAAACTGCCATTCGCCCCGGGCACGCCCGACACGTCCGCCACCGTGACCACGTCGTTCGTCGCGAAGCCATGCGCGGCACGGGTGACGCGCACCGCGCCGCCGCCGTTGTTCGCCACCGCCGAGATGCCGTTGATCACCTGCCGGTTCCGCACCCGGATCCGGAACCGATACAGCGCATTCGGCTCGGGAATCTGCTGGTGGCGAACATAGGAGTTCGAGCGCGCTGCCGTGGTGTCGAGCAGCCGGCCGTGGAAGTAGCACTCGTCGTTGGTCGGCTCGATCTCCAGCACGGACCAGCCCGCGGGCGCGGTGGTCGGGATGGTGCTGCCCGAGGCGCTGCCCAGGCGCGGCGCGCCCTCGCTCCCCACCTCGTAGTTGGCGAGCGTCGGGCTGGCGCCATCCAGCCGCCAGGCCGCGGCGCTGCGCCCATCCGGCTGGGCGGTGGTGGGATCGATGCTGACGAGCTCGAGCCACACCGACTGGCCGACGATGCGCTGGCTCATGTTCACCGCCACCATGACCCGCAGCGGGATGGTGAAGGTGGTGCGGCTGGTGAGCGTCAGCTCATCGTCGAGCGTGGTGCCGGTGGAGATGGTGACCGCACCATCCGCCACGGCGTGAGTGATGCCGCCGCCGGTGGCCGCGATCTCCCACCGCGCTGGGTTGATCTCGGTGCCGTTGAAGCTGTCGCGGAACTTCTTCTGCATGCTCTTGATCTTGAGCATGTCGTCGGTCCAGTCGTAGGCGCCTGCGATCATTGGGATGCTCCTGGATTGGGGGCAGCGCCCGCATCCGCACGCGGCGAAGCAGCGCCGGTGGCGGCGATCTCGATGGCGGCGAGCTGAGCGGCGTCCTGGGCGGCGCCCGACTTGGCGACCCGGCGCGGATCGCTGTCGAGCGACAGCCCTGCCTCATCGAGCAGGGCATTGGCCTCGCGGATCATCTCCACCACCTGGCGGAAGTCGTAGCCGAACGCGCCGACCGCCTCGGGCTGCGGCACAAAGCCGGCGCGGACCTGCGCGATCAGCGCGGTGGTATCCTTGAGCGGGTCGATCATCTCGTGCGCCGGCGGGACGTGGGACAGGCCGTCCGGCACCTCAGCGCCCCACAGACCGAGCAGCGCGCCCTGCGCGTGGAAGCGGTCGGCGATCGGCCGCACCAGCATCGGGATGAGCATGCCGTACTGGACCTGCTCGCAGAGGCGGCGGAACTCGATCTTGCCGGCGCGCAGGCTGGAGTAGTTCGCCTGGGTCAGGTCGCCGGCCACCTGATCGTAGGTCAGGCCGGTGCCGACTGCGGAAGCCTCCAGCGCGCGCCGCGCAAAGGCGGCGTGCGACCCACCGCCGGACGGATTCACCACCTCCACCGATCCCATGCCGCGGCGATAGAGGATCATCCCCGGCTCGAAGCTTTCGACCGTGCGGCCCTGGGCGTCCCGCAGCAGCCCCGAGGCCGGCCCGGTCATGGCATCGTCGCCATCCTCGGAGACGACAGCGGCCAGGCAGGCCTCGATCTTGGCCTTCATGAGGAGCGCGGCCTCGTAGTCGCCCAGGTCGCGCAGGCGGGTGAGCACCGGGGCGAGCCAGGAGACGTCGCGCAGCTGGCCAGGCCGGCGCTTGCGATAGATGTGCAGCACGTCGCGGGCCGGGACGCGCTGGCTGCTCAACCAGGTGGCGCCGCCCGGCAGCACCCAGGACGAGCCGGGGTGCACGCGATGCAGCCAATAGCCGACCGGCTCACCGGCCTCGCCCAATCCAATGCCCTGCAGCGTGGGGACGCCCTCAAGGACTCCCTGCCGCGCCGTGTCGAGGTGGTCGCTCTCCAGCACCTGGAGCCGCAGTCCGATCGGGTTCGCGGGCGTGATGTCGGAAGGCAGCAGGCGCACGAAGCATTCGCCGCTCTCGACGACGGCGCGCATGACCAGCGCCTGGAGGCCATAGAGATCGAGCCGGCCCTCGGCGTCGCAGGCGGTGCTGTCGGACCAGCGGCGCCAGGCCTCGGCGTGCGGCTTGTCCGGCCAGCGGGTGGTGATGCCCGCGCCCACCGCGTTGCCGGTCCAGAGATCGACGATGCGGGCGGCGTAGGGGTCGTTGCGCACCGCGTCGCGGGCACGACGCGCCACGGTGGGCGCGGCAGCACCAACCTCGGCCGTGGCGCTGCCGCCGGAGGCCGCCCAGCTGGAGGCGCGGCTGTCCTGCGCTGCGGCATAGCCGCGCAGCGCGTGCCAGGCATCACGGAGCCGGCCCATCACTTGCTGCCCTCGCGAGAGAAGCTGGCGAAGGTGACGCTGGGGCGGCGGGCCGCAGTGTTCTCCGCGGCGTGCAGCACCGACAGCGCGCGGCCAAGCTCGTCGAGGGAGCGGTATTCCACCGTGCGGCCATCGAAGGTCACGCGCGTGGTGCCGCCGGTGAAGGCGGCGGCCAGGACTGCGGCGCGCGTGCCAGCGGGCTGGGCGAGCGCCCAGGCGAGGACAGTCGGGTCCATGATCGTCCTCCTCTCAGCGAAGCCAGCCACTGCGCGGCGCGAGCCAGCCCCGCGGGCGCTGGGTGTCGGATGCGGCTGGCGCAGGTGGTGGCGACTGAGGAGCGACATTCCCAACGGCGGGAAGTTCGCTCGGTAGCAGCGGTGCGTCGGCAATCTGGTCGCGCAGCTGCTGCCAGAAGCGTTCACCGTAGCGGTCGGCACCGAGCAGCCAGAGCGCCGCACGGGCGAGCACCGCGCAGTCCAGCGCCTCGTTGCGCTCCCGCAGCTTGGCCCACTCCTGCCGGGCAAAGCCGCGGCGATCCTTCGTCGTGCGCAGTTGCTCCGCGACCAGCTGCTTGACCCATTCCACCTCGACCGCACGCGGCAGATGTACCCAGCCGGGCGGCCATTCCTCCACGTCGCCACGGCCGAGCCAGAGGCGGCGATAGAGATCGGCCTTCCAGGTCGAGACGGACACGGTCCAGAGTTTCAGACCACGGCGCAGCTTCTGGCCGTTCACCAGCGCATCCACTGGCGTCGGGCCCTGGACCGGCTGCGCCCGGTTCCACCCGTCGATGCCCTTGGTCGGCGCGATGCGTGGATCCCGCAGCCGCCGCAGGTGGCCGTAGACGGCGGCGGTGTCCCGGCCGCCGGTATCGACGCAGAGCCGGGCGATGCGCATCGCGCCACCGCCATGGCGGGGCCAGTCGCGCGCCAGCACCCGAGCCAGTTCGTCCCACGGCTCGCGGTCCCGCGGGCTGCCGGGGATCACCACGTGATCGACGAGCCAGGAGGAGAAGCCCTCCGCCCAGCCCCAGACGTCGCACTCGAGGCGGTCGTCCTGGACGTCCACGCCGGCGGTGAGCACCAGCGCACCGGTGGGCACGACGCCCATCGGAAAATCCTCGCGCCGCTCGACCAGGCGCTCCCAATCCGGGGCCTCGCCCTGCTCCTGCCAGGTCTCGCCGAGGACCGTGTTCTTGAAGGTCTTGATGTCCTCGGGCTTGCCTTGCGCCGCCTCCCAATCCCGGGCGATTTGCTCCCAGGACAGCCAGCCCACCGGCGAGTAGAGCGCGGAGATGTGGAAGCCGATCGTGTGCGGATCCTGGCCCTCGGCCGTCGCCCGCCATTCGCCGCCGCCGAGCATGGCGGTCTTGTCGTGCTCCTGCATCGGATGATCGCACGCGGAGCAGAGATACCGCGCCGTCTCGGGTGCCCCCTTCTCCCAGAGCAGCCGCTCGAAGCGGAGCCACTGCATCTCGCCGCAGGCCGTGCACGGCACGAAGAACCGCCGCTGGTCGGAGGCCAGATACTCCCGCTCGATCCGGCTGCGGCCCGCGATGGTCGGCGTCGAGACCAGGAAGGCCTTGCGGCGCCAGCCGAAGGTGCGGGCACGCGCCTCGGCGAGCGCGATCGGGTCACCCTCACCAGCGACGTCGCCGGGATAGGCGTCGACCTCGTCGAGGAACAGGAACCGCGCCGTCATCGAACGCAGCCCGACCGCGCTGTTCGCACCCGTCAGCACCAGGATGCCGCCAGGGAATTCCTTCGACAGCATGGTGTTGCCGCTGTCCCGCGCCCGCGCCGGGGCAACCCGCTCCCGCAGCGCCGGTGTTTCCTCCAGCAGCGGGTCGATGCGCTGGCGGGAGAAGCGCTTGGCCAGTTCCACGGTCGGCTGCACCGCCAGCGCGGGTGCTGGCACATGGTGCATGATGTAGCCGAGCCAGTTGTTTCCGCTCTCGGTCGCGCCGACCTGCGCGCCCTTCATGAACACGACGCGCCGAGCGGGATGCACCGCGGACAGGGCGTCCATCACGTCCTTCAGGTAGGGCGTGCGGCTGGTCCGCCACGGGCCCGGCTCGGCCGAGGCGCGGCTGCCGAGCATGCGATGGCGCTCGGCCCATTCCGACACGGTGAGCTGCGGCGGCGGCCGGAGCATGGCGCCGACACGCCGGCGCACATGCTCACGGCTGCGGAGCCCGGTCCCCTCCGAGGCCTGCTGGATCGAAGCGATCGGCCGCCTCCGTCAGCAGGTCGTTGATGTGGCTCTGCAGGATGGTCTGCAGCAGATGCGGATCGACGCTGATCTCGGCGGCGATCAGGCCCGAGACGCGGGCCGGCCAGTTCAGCAGCGCGTCACGCATCGTGCTGCCGATCTCGTCGAGCGCGGCATTGGCCTCGGTGACATCGACCAGGCGGCGCTTGGTCTCGTCCAGCGAGAGTCGCTGCGCCTCCACCTTCAGCGCGAGCTGCGCCACTTTAAGCCGGGCGAAGGGCGTGCCCTCGGCGCCGGCGCCGTTGGCCAGGGGCGAGCGGATGGGATCGGCGGTCTCGGTCAGGCGGCGCCGGGTCTTGTCGATGTCCCACTGGCCGTCAGGCTCGCGGGCGATGCGGCCCGCACGTTCGGCCTTGTGGATGGCGGTGTCGCTGACGCCAAGGCGGCGCGCGGCCTCGCGCGTGGAGGCGGTCAGTTCCGGCATGGCGGCGACTCTGCCTCCCATCGCGGAGCCGCGATGGGGGCCCGCAAGCCGCCGCGCGTGATGGCGATGCCGGCATTCTCAGAGGGGACGAAGGGCGCGCTGGCGGGCGGCTTCAAAGGCGGTGATGGCGGCGGACCAGTCCATCGTGGCGCCGTCGCCGAGCATCTGCACCGGCGCGAGGGCCACGCGGCGTCGCGACCAGTAGTTCCCGTCGAGTGTGGCGAGCCAGGCTGCCAGCCCCTGTGCTGCAAGCGCCGCGGCGGCGGCCTCAACCTCGGCTTCGCTGGGCGGCGCGGCGCGGCCCATCGTCACGTGCCGGCCATCCTGCACCAGGATGATCCAGCGTCGCTCCATGGACTTTGGCTTCAGGCTCATCTGCGTCTCCGTCTGGCGGGGCGGGATGCCCTGCGCGTGACGGACGATTCGCGCTGTGTCGGAGCGCAGCCAACTCAATAAAGCGCCGGGAATCTGAATGATCCTCGGCGCTCCTGATGATGTTCGGTAGCGTTGCTGGTGCGCTTCACTCCGCGAGGGCGTAGATGGTGAAGGAGCCCTTTGCGCCGGTCTTGTTCGGGCCGACCATCCGCTCACGCGACTTCACCTCGACCGCGTGGCCCTTCTTCTTCAGCCCAGCGAAGAAACCGCGGACCGTGTGCTGCGCCCAGCCCGTCGCCTCGGCGATCTGCGCGACCGTGGCGCCCTCGGGGCGGCGCAGCATGGCGAGAACCTGCTCCTGCTTCGTGCCCTCCCGAGGCTTGCGCGGCGCGCCGGGCTCGCGCGCGACGCGGGCGGCCTTGCCGGCGAGGGCGGCGCGGAGGGCCTCGATGGCGCGGCTGATCGGGTTGTCGGTCGCGTCCTGCGCCGGGCTGGCGTCCCAGGCGGCCAGAACCGCCGCGGCGGCGGCGCGC
>NZ_BDLP01000230.1:0-7016 GCF_001950415.1 Roseomonas sp. TAS13 | reverse complement strand
CCGTCTCGCCCGCCGCGATCGCCTCGGCGATGCAGGCTTCCACGATCACCGCCCGCTCCGGCGAGGCGAAGCCGAAGCGGCGGCGATGCGCCTCGGTGAAGCTCGCCAGCACTGCCTCGTGGTCCCCGAACTCCACCGGCAGGAAGGCATCCGTCCCGGCATAGCGCAGATGCAGGCGCCGCTGCACCGAGAGCCGCGCCGCCGCATTGCCCTGGCGCAGCAGCTCCGCGCGCCCTTCCTCCGCCAGCGCGTCGAGCCGCGCCGCCAGATCCGCCATGCCCTCCGGCGACAGCGGCTTCTCCACCGCCGCCTCGCGGATCACGCTGGCATCGGCCAGCCCCATGCCATAGGCCGAGAGCACCCCGGCGAAGGGATGCACGAAGACCGTCTCCATCCCCAGCTCGTCCGCCACCAGGCAGGCATGCTGCCCGCCCGCCCCGCCGAAGCACTGGAGCGTGTAGCGCGAGGCATCGTGCCCCTTCTGGATACTCACCTGCCGGATCGCATGCGCCATGTTGGCCACCGCGACGCGCAGGAAGCCCTCTGCCACGGCGCGCGGGTCCATCTCCGCCTCGCCGGTCGCCGCCGCGATCTCAGCGGCCAGCGCAGCGAACTTCTCCCGCACCACCCCGGCATCCAGCGGCTGGCCGCCATCCGGCCCGAAGATCGCCGGGAAGTGCTTCGGCTGCACCTTGCCGGTCATGACATTCGCATCGGTGATGGTGAGCGGTCCGCCGCGCCGGTAGCAGGCCGGCCCCGGCACCGCCCCCGCGCTTTCCGGCCCGACGCGGAAGCGCGCGCCGTCGAAGCCCAGCCGCGAGCCGCCGCCCGCCGCCACCGTGTTGATCGCCATCATCGGCGCGCGCATCCGCACGCCCGCCACCTCGGTTTCGAAGGCGCGCTCGAACTGCCCCGCATAGAGCGCCACATCCGTGCTGGTGCCGCCCATGTCGAAGCCGATGATGCGGTCGAAGCCCGCCGTGGCGGCGGTGCGCGCCGCGCCGACGATGCCGCCCGCCGGGCCGGACAGGATCGCGTCCTTGCCCTCGAAGCCGGCCGCATCGGCCAGCCCGCCGGAGGAGCGCATGAAGGAGAGCCGCGCGCGGTCCTGCTCTGCCCGCCCTTCCGGGTTCAGCTCCCCCGCCACCTGCGCGACATAGCGGCGCAGGATCGGCGAGAGATAGGCATCCACCACCGCCGTGTCGGCGCGCGGCACGAGGCGCGGCAGCGGCGAGGCCCGGTGCGACAGCGAGACCTGGGCGAAGCCTTCCTCGCGCGCCAGGACGCCGATGCGCTCCTCGTGCGCCGGATTGGCCCAGGCATGCAGCAGCGCCACCGCCACGGCGGGGATGCCGTCTGCCTTCGCCGCCCGCAGCGCCGCGCGCGCCGCATCCTCGTCCAGGGGCTCGATCTCCCGCCCCTGGGCGTCGAGCCTGCCGCCGATCTCGGCCACGCGCTCATGCAGCAGCGAGGGCAGGCGCACATCCAGGTCGAAGAGGCGCGGCCGCGCCTGGTTGCCGATGCGGGGCAGGTCGGCGAAGCCCCGGTTCAGGATCAGCAGCACCCGCTCGCCCTTGCGCTCCAGCAGCGCATTGGTGGCGACCGTGGTGCCCATCTTCACCGCCTCGACCGCCCCGGGCGGCAGCGCTTCGCCCGGCGCCAGCCCGAGAATCGCCCGGATGCCCGCCACCGCCGCGTCCCGATAGGCCCCGGGATTCTCGGACAGCAGCTTGCGCGTGCTCAGCCGCCCTTCCGGGTCGCGCGCCACGATGTCGGTGAAGGTCCCGCCGCGATCCACCCAGAACTGCCAGCCCGCCATCGTCCGATCCCCATCCTGCGGCCTCCGGGGCCGGAAGCCCCGGGTCGCCTCGCGGCGCACGATGCGCAGCGCCCCGCCGCGCGGCAACCCGCCCCGGCCCCCGGAAAGGGCCGGAAGCGGCAGCGCATGCCGCGCGTTTGCCTTCCACGCAAGCTCAGGAGCACCGCATGACGCAGCAATCCGCCTACGAACTGTTCTATTGGCCCGGCCTGCCCGGGCGCGGCGAGTTCGTCCGGCTGGCGCTGGAGGCGGCGGGGGCGCCCTATATCGACCATGCCCAGCAGCCCGGCGGCATGGCGGCGATGCAGGCGCTGCTGGAGGACCCGGCCCTGCCGCGCCCGCCCTTCGCGCCGCCCTTCCTGCGCGACGGCAGGCTGCTGATCGGCCAGACCGCGGCCATCCTGCTGCATCTCGGCCAAAGGCACGGGCTGGCGCCGGCGGAAGAGGAAGGCCGCCTCTGGTGCCACCAGATCCAGCTCACCATCGCCGACCTGGTGGCGGAGACGCACGACACCCACCACCCGGTCGCTTCCGCCCTCTACTACGAGGACCAGAAGCCCGAGGCCGCCCGCCGCGCGAAGGATTTCCGCGACAACCGGATCCCGAAGTTCCTCGGCTGGTTCGAGCGCATCCTGGCCGCCAACCCCGCCGGTCCTGCCCATCTGGTGGGCCATGCCCGGAGCTATGCCGACCTCTCGCTGTTCCAGACCGTGGAGGGGCTCCGCTATGCCTTCCCCCGCGCCAGCGCCCGGGCGCTGCAACAGACCCCGCATGTCGCGGCCCTGGCCGCCTCGGTGGCGGAATGGCCGCGCATCGCCGCCTACCTCGCCAGCCCACGCCGCCAGCCCTTCAGCCAGAACGGCATCTTCCGCCACTACCCCGAGCTGGACGGATAGGGTCGGCGGCCGGTTCCCGGACCGGAAACACCGCTGACGGATTGCCTCGCAAGGCACGTCGCCCAGGGAGCGGCCCCGTGCTATGTACCATGGCGAGAGCTGGGATCGCACAGGTCGTCGGATTTGAGTTTCTGGGGCAAGATCATTGGCAGTGCGCTCGGCTTCGCGGTCGGCGGCCCCTTCGGCGCCATGCTCGGCGCTTCGCTGGGCCATGCTGCCGACGAAGGCGCACTGCGCGGCGCCCTGCCGGGTGGCGCCAACCTCGCGGGGCTGCTCGGCGCGCGCGAGACGGTCTTCGCCATTGCCGTCGTGGTGCTTTCCGCCAAGCTCGCCAAATGCGACGGCCCTGTGCGGCGCGCCGAGATCGCCGCCTTCAAGACGCAGTTCCGCATCCCGCCCGAGAACATGAAGGAGGTGGGCGAGCTCTTCGACCGCGCCCGCGACAGCGCCGAGGGCTACGAGCCCTATGCCCAGAAGCTCGCCGAGGCCTTTGCCGGCGAGAAGGGCATGCTGGAGGACGTGCTGGCCGCCCTGTTCCGGATCGCCACCGCGGACGGGCCGCTGAACCAGGCGGAATACCGCTTCCTGGGCAATGTCCACCGCCTCCTCGCCCTCGACCTGCCGGCCTGGGAAAGAGCCAGCCAGGGCCGACCGCGCGAGCACGCCCATGCGGAATACGGCCGCGGCAGCGCCAATACCCCCGCCGTCAGCGAGGGGCCGGACCCCTATGCCACGCTGGGCCTGGCCCCCGGCGCCAGCAACGAGGCGGCGCGTGCCGCCTGGCGCGGCCTGATCCGCGAGAACCACCCGGACGCCCTCGCCGCCCGCGGCATGCCCGCGGAGCTGGTGCGGCGCGCCAGCAGCCGCATGGCCGAGATCAACGCGGCCTGGGACCGGATCAAGCGGGAGCGCGGCCTTTGACGACCAGCCACCTGTCCATCCGGGACCTGCCGAGCCCGAACCAGGACGACCGGCCGGACGGCATGCCGGTGGACATGCTGATCCTCCACTATACGGACATGGAAAGCGGCGCGGCCGCCATCGCGCGGCTGCGCGACCCGGTGGCCAAGGTCTCCTCCCACTATGTGGTGGAGGAGGACGGAAGCATCTTCCGCCTGGTGCCGGAACATCGTCGCGCCTTCCATGCCGGCATCTCGCACTGGCGCGGGCACGATACGCTGAACGGCCGCTCGATCGGGGTCGAGGTGGTCAACCCCGGCCATTCCTGCGGCTACCGCCCCTTCCCCGCGCTCCAGATGGCCGCCCTCTGCGACCTCTGCCTGGACATCCTCGCTCGCTGGCCCATCCCGGCCCGCAACGTGGTCGGCCATTCCGACGTGGCGCCGGACCGCAAGATCGACCCGGGCGAGCTTTTCGACTGGCAGGGCCTCGCGGCCAATGGCGTCGGCCTCTGGCCCGCCGGCGTATCCGGCCATTCCACCCGGCCAGCCGGCGACGGCATCGCCCGCGCCCTGCCGCTCCTCCAGGCCATCGGCTATCCGGTGGACCCGGGACGCCCGGAGATCGTCCTCTCCGCCTTCCAGCGCCACTGGCGGCAGGAAACCGTTTCGGGGGAGGCCGACTCGGGCACCCTCGCCCGCATCGAGGCCGTCGCGGCACTCTGCGGCATCGCGTCCGGGAACTGACCGCCCGAAGCTGGAGCGGAAGAGGCCGGACGGCGGAAACCGTCCCGGATTGCGTCGCCACTCCCGCTTGCTTCGATTCGCCGGAAGCCCCATACCCCGCCCCGCCAGATGGTCGGACGGCCGCGGTTCGGGCGCAGCCCGAATCGAGGAAAGTCCGGGCTCCACGGAAAAGCGGTGCCGGCTAACGGCCGGCGGGGGTCAAACCCCAGGGAAAGTGCCACAGAAAACAGACCGCCCGGCCGGACCGGCACCCCCGTGGTGCCGCAACCCTGCCGGGTAAGGGTGAAAGGGTGCGGTAAGAGCGCACCGCGCCCCCGGCAACGGGGGCGGCACGGTAAACCCCACCGGGAGCAAGACCGAATAGGGGCGGCCGGCGAGCGCGGCGGATTCGTCCGTTCCGCGTCGGCGCAGAGGTTTTTCCGCCTCGCCGCCCGGGTTGGTCGCGTGAGGCGCGTCGCGAGGCGCGTCCCAGAGGAATGGTCGTCCATCGTCCGAGAGGGCGGTGACAGAACCCGGCTTACAGACCATCTGGCGCCCTCCTCCCTCCAATCACCCGCATAAGTTGTTGTTTCGCTGGGTCGGAGCTTGAAGCAAGCTCCGCAAACCCCTGTTTTTTCATGTGTCACGCCTGCAACACTACCCCTTAACCACGCACCATCTCGTGCAGGGCTCGTCTTCGTCCTTGGCGGGGCTCCATCGCCCATGATATCCCGTGTCATCCCGTGAGGCTCAGATCCTGAGGGGGGCTGAGGGGCCTGCGGGTGGTCGGGCGAGCCGGTGGGATCGGGGGGTCCCGCCGGCCGCTGTCCCGATCGGATCAGGGGGATGGCCGGTTCGCGCCTGCGCTGTTCCTGGAACCCTTGGGGGAGGGGGATGATCGACGCGCATGTCCCTCTTCCTGGGCACCATCACCAACAAGCTGGACAAGAAGGGGCGCGTCTCCATTCCGGCCCCGTACCGCTCGTTGATGGCCCGGTTGGGCGTCGAGGAGCTGATCCTGCGCCCCTATCACCTGGACCCCTGCGTCGAGGGCTGGCCGCAGAGCGCCTTCGAGCAGTATTCCGCCGACGCACAGCCGGCCGATCCCTTCGAGGACCCGCAGGACGACCTGTTGCTGACCCTTTTTTCCCAGGCCGAGAGCATTCGACCGGATTCCGAGGGGCGCGTGGTGCTGAGCGAGGCACTGATCGCCTATGCCAACCTCAGCGAGAGCGTGGCCTTCGCCGGGCTGGGCAAGAAGTTCCAGATCTGGGAGCCCAACACGCTGAAGGAACGCCAGGCCGCCGCCATGAAGGCGCGGCAGGAGAAGCAGCGCGCCCGCGAGGCCCTGCAGACCGCCCTGGGCATCGACGGCCGCCGCGCCGGCAGGGACGAGGCATGAGCGACGGCCTCGACTTCACCCGGCGCCAGGGCCATGCCCCGGTGATGCTGCGGGAGGTGCTGGACAGCCTCGCCCCGCGCGATGGCGGCCACTATCTTGACGGCACCTTCGGCGGCGGCGGCTACACCGCCGCGATCCTGGAGTCCGCAGACTGCACCATCTGGGCGGTGGACCGCGACCCGGACGCGATCGCCCGCGGCGCCGCCCTGGCGGAGCGCTTCGCCGGCCGTCTGCGCCTGATCCCCGGCCGCTTCGGCGACCTCGCCGCGCTGGCCGCGGAGCACGGCATCCCGCCGCTGGACGGCGTGGTCTTCGACCTCGGCGTCTCCTCCTTCCAGCTCGACGAGGCCGGGCGCGGCTTCTCCTTCCGCGCCGAGGGGCCGCTCGACATGCGGATGGAGCGCGAAGGCCCCTCGGCCGCCGATCTCGTGAACACCCTGCCGGAGCGCGAGCTGGCCGACATCCTCTGGCAGCTCGGCGAGGAGCGGCATTCCCGCCGCGTCGCCCGCGCCATCGTCGCCGCCCGGGCCGAGGCGCCCATCGCCACCACGCTGCGCCTGGCCGAGATCGTGCGCGGCGCCGTGCCGCGCGATCCGTCGGGCATCGATGGCGCCACCCGCTCCTTCCAGGCGCTGCGCCTGAAGGTGAACGACGAGCTGGGCGAGGTGGAGCGCGGCTTGGCCGCCGGTGCCGAGGCCCTGGCCCCGGGCGGGCGTCTCGTCGTCGTCGCCTTCCACTCGCTGGAGGACCGGATCGTGAAGCGCTTCCTGCGCGACGCCAGCGGCCGCACGCCCGCCGCCTCCCGGCACGATCCCGCCGCCCTCCGCCCCCGGACGGAGGCCCAGCGCTTCCGGCTGCTGACCAATTCCGCCCTCCGCCCCGAGGCGGAGGAGACCCGTTCCAACCCGCGCGCGCGCTCCGCGAGGCTGCGCGCCATGGAGAGGCTTGCCCCATGATACGCCCGCTGACGCTGCTCACTCTTCTCGCCGCCAGCGGGGCGGGGCTGCATCTGTACAAGGTGAAGCACGAGGTCGCCCTGCTCGACCGCGAGCTGGCCCAGATCCAGGCGCAGACCGAGGCCGCCAAGGCCCGCACCGGCATCCTGAAGGCGGAGTGGCAGCTCCTGAACGAGCCCGAGCGCCTGCGCCGGAACGTCGAGCAGTACCTGCCGCTCGAAACCATGCAGCCCGGCCAGTTCATCCGCGCCGCCGACATCGACAAGCGCCTGCCGCAGGCTGTGGCCTTCGCCGGGCCGCGCAACCTCTTCGCCGTGC
>NZ_BDLP01000229.1:0-7021 GCF_001950415.1 Roseomonas sp. TAS13 | reverse complement strand
GCCTTACGGTGGAGCTGTGCGTAGATGTGATCAAGAGACAGGGGCATCGGCGCCGGCTTCAAGCCGGGGGTGCTGGAGCTGGAGCGGGTGGACCAGATCCGCGCCGTGGGCGAGTCCGACACCATGGCCATGGCCCGCCGCTGCGCACGGCTGGAGGGCCTGCCGGTCGGCATCTCCTCTGGCGCCGTGCTGCACGCGATGGTGGAGGTGGCGCGGGACCCGGCAATGGAGGGCCGGCTGGTCGTCGGCATCGCCGCCTCCTTTGCGGAACGCTACCTTTCCACGGCGCTGTTCCAGGGCCTTTAGGGCGGCCCTTGGGGCGGCCCCGTCCGCACGCTTCGGCGAGGCCCCCGAACCCCGGCCGCCATGCCGCGTTGGCGACGGGTGACACCCAGGGGGAAGACGGACGGCATGGCCGCACAGGAACCGCTGCGCCTCGGCTTTCCCGTCAAGCTGATGGGCGCGCCGGAGATCCGGAGCAACGACACGCGGCGCTGGCAGAGTGCGCCGCATCTCCGTGTCTCGCTGGAATACATGCATCAGGCGCTGGACTATCTCGCCCGGCACGGCATCCGCATGTACCGGATGTCCTCGGACCTCGCGCCCTATGCCACGCACCCCGACATGCCGCAGTTCCACGGCATGATCGCGGAAAGCGACGCGGAGCTGCGCGCCTTCGGCGCCAGAGCGCGGGCGCTGGATATCCGGCTTTCCTTCCATCCCTCGCAGTTCATCGTGCTCAACAGCCCCGATCCGGTGCTGGTGGAGAAGAGCATCCGCGACCTCGCCGCCCAGGCGGAGATGCTGGACCGCATGGGGCTCGGCCCGGAGGCCGTGCTGGTGGTGCATGTCGGCGGCACCTATGGCGACGTGCCGGCCAGCCGGGAGCGCTGGGTGCGCTGCTGGGAGGAACGGCTGCCCGAGCCCGTGCGGCGCCGCCTGGTGCTGGAGAACGACGACCTGCGCTTCTCCGCCGCCGACGTGATCTGGATTCACGAGCGGACCGGCGTGCGGCTGATCTTCGACCACCAGCACTTCTGGTGCCTGAACCCGGAAGGGCTGGCGATGCGCCCGGCGCTGGAACGCTTTCTGCGCTCCTGGCCCGAGGGGGTGCGCCCGAAATGCCACTTCTCCTCGCCGCGAACGGAATTGCGGGAGATGCAGCGCAAGGACCGCCGGACCGGCAAGAACAAGACCGTGCTCGTGCCGCCCGTCTGGACGGGCCACGCCGACTACTGCAATCCCTTCGAGTTCATCACCTTCATGCGCCTCGCCGAAGGGCTGGAATTCGACGTGATGCTGGAGGCCAAGGCCAAGGACCTGGCGCTGATCCGGCTGCGGCCCGACCTGCTGCGCTACGCCCCCGATGTCGCGCTGCGCTTCGGCCTCCGGCCCGAGGAGGCGGGCCGCCTGGATGCCGAGGAAGCGGCGTTGCTGGAGGAGGATATCCCGGCCGGGACCTGACCTCCCTGCGGGCGCCCTCTACCGCACGGCGATGCTGCCCTGCAGGTGCGCGCGCATCCGTTCCGCCGCCAGGGGGCGGTCGCCCAGTTCCAGCGCATCGAGGATGCCGAGATGCTCGCGCGCCGCCTCATGCGCGCGCTCCCGGTTCAGCAGGTGCAGCCCGTAGAGATGGCGCAGGCGGTTCTGCATCTCCACCGCCTGGATGACGAAACGGTTGCCGCAGCCCTGCGCCAGCGCGAGATGGAAGGCCGCGGCGCCCTCGTAGAAACGCGGCACGTCCTCCTCCCGCCATTGCCGCCGCAGGGCGACCTCCTGGCTCTCCCGCATGGCGGCCATCCGGTCGGCGGACAGGCTGAACCGTGGCTCCAGCAGCGCGGCCGGTTCCAGCATCAGGCGGAAGCGGTAGGAAGCCACGCGCTCCTCCTCGCTCGCGAAACCTACGCTGAGCCGCCAGCCATGGCCGCGGTTGCGCGTGGCGATCCCCACCGCCTCCAGATGATGCAAGGCTTCCTGCAACGCCGTGCGGCTGGCCCCGGTCCTTTGCCGCAGCATCCGCTCCGACACGTCCTCGGGCAGATTTCCGTCGCGCCGCTCACGTGCGATCCGCAGCACCAGGCGGGCGGTCTCGTCGGCAACGTCGAGGCGCGCCGGATCGTAGTCGGGATCGAGGATCCTGACGGAACGCCCCTCGGTGGCCACGACGCCGAGACGCTCCAGCAGGGCGAGCGCGGCCAGGACCGGTGTGCGGCTGACGCCGAATTCCCGGGCGAGGCCGAGGCGCGACAGGCGATCGCCGGGCCGGGCGCCACGCGCGCGCAGCCGCAGCAGGATGTCCCGGGCGAGGTCGCGGTGGAACGGGGATGCGCTTGCATCGGGCTCAGTCATCATCAGCGGCATAGCCGCTTCCGTTCCGGAAAACGACCGTTCCACCCTCTGTGGCAGCCCGTTCATGCTCACACTGTGATGAGATCACGCCCCGGGCGGTTGTCACGCAGCCCGGGCCCGACGCGACGGCTTCTCAGCCCTCTTCCAGCTCCCGCGAAAGTCGCAGCAGGTCCCGCGAATGCGCGTGATGCGCCTGCCCGCTGCGAAGGTCCGATTCCGTGAGCAGATCGACGATCTCGCCGTTCTGCATCACCGCCAGCCTTTCGCAGATCTGCGCCACCACGGAGAGGTTGTGACTGACGAGCAGAAAGGTCAGACCACGCGCGGCGCGCAGGTCGGCGAGAAGGTTCAGCACCTCCGCCTGCACCGAGACGTCGAGCGCGCTGGTGGGTTCGTCGAGCAGCAGTACCGACGGTTCCGCGATCAGCGCGCGGGCGATGGCCACGCGCTGGCGCTGGCCGCCGGAAAGCTGGTGCGGGAAGCGGAAGCGCGCCGCGCGCGGCAGCGCGACCTCGTCCAGCGCCCGCACGATGCGCTGGTCCACCTCGCCGATGCCGTGGATCAGCAGCGGCTCGGACAGCAGGCGGTCCACCGTCTGGCGCGGATGCAGGGAGCCATAGGGGTCCTGGAAGACCATCTGGACGCGGCGGTGGAACTCCCGGTCGCGCCGCCGCCCGAGCGGCTTGCCGTCCACCATGACCGTGCCGGACCAGTCCTCGTTCAGCCCCGCCAGGGTGCGCAGCACGGTGGACTTGCCGGAACCGCTTTCCCCGACGAGGCCGAAGCTCTCGCCCTGGCCAACGAAGAAGGAGACGCCCTTCACCGCATGAGTGCTGCCGAAGCGGACATGCAGGTCGCCGACCTCGATCACGACGCGGCTCCTCCATGATGGACGGGAGCCTGCGGCTCCAGCCAGACCGGATCGCGCGTCAGCACCGGCAGGCGGCCGCGCGGCCTGGCCAGCGAGGGCAGGCAGGCCAGCAGGCCACGCGTATAGGGATGCTCCGCCTTGTGCAGCTCGGAGGCCTTCAGCTCCTCCATCACCTGCCCCGCATACATCACCAGGATGCGGTCGCAGAAATGGCTGACCAGCGGCAGGTCGTGGCTGATCAGCATCAACGCCATGCCGCGGCTGTCCACCAGATCGCCGATCAGGCGCAGGATCTCCGCCTGCACCGAGGAATCCAGCGCGCTCGTCGGCTCGTCGGCGATCAGCATGTCGGGTTCCGGCGCCAGCATCATGGCGATCATCACGCGCTGCCCCATGCCGCCCGAAACCTCGTGCGGGTAGGACTCCAGCACGCGCTTCGGATCGCGGATGCGCACGCTCTCCAGCAGCGCCAGCGCCCGGTCCCGCGCCTCGCCCCGGCCGACGCGCTTGTGCTGGCGCAGCGCCTCGGTGATCTGGCGGCCGATGGTGATCACCGGGTTCAGGCTGTATTTCGGATCCTGCAGGATCAGCCCGATACGGCCGCCGCGCAGGCGCCGCATCTCCCGCTCCGGCGCCTTCAGGATGTCGGTGCGGCCGAAGCGCAGCGCATCGGCCTGCACATCCGCGCTGCCGGGCAGCAGGCGCATCAGCGCGCGGCCGGTCACGGACTTGCCGGAGCCGCTTTCCCCCACGATGCCGAGCTTCTCCCGGCCCAGGGTCAGGGACAGGCCGCGCACGGCGGGCGTGACGCCGGTGGCGGAGGCAAAGGCGACCCGCAGGTTGCGGATCTCGACGAGGGGTTCGGCCATTCCCGCCTTTCTAGAACAGCACCGCGCGGAGGGGAATTCAGGCTTTCGCGTCACGTCCGGCGTTGCGCCATCCCAGGGGACAAGGCTCCCCTCCCCCGGAGCTGGGTGCAAAGGCGCCCCCTACCCCGCCCGCGTCGTACCGGCCGGCCCGTGCTGCGCCTCGTGCAGGCGGCGGTAGATCCCGCCGCGCGCCACCAGATCGGCATGGCGGCCCTGCTCGGCGATGCCGGAGGCGTCCACCACCACGATCCGGTCGGCGTTGCGGATGGTGGCGAGGCGATGGGCGATCACCAGCGTGGTGCGCCCCTCGGAGAGCTCGGCCAGCGAGGCCTGGATGGCCCGCTCCGTCTCGGTGTCGAGGGCGGAAGTGGCTTCGTCCAGGATCAGGATCGGCGGGTTCTTCAGGAAGATCCGGGCGATGGCGATGCGCTGCTTCTGCCCGCCCGACAGCTTCACCCCGCGCTCGCCCACCACCGTGTCCAGCCCTTCCGGCAGGGCGGCGATCATGGCCTCCAGCCGTGCGCGCCGTGCCGCCTCGCGGATATCCGCCTCGCCGGCATCGAGGCGGCCATAGGCGATGTTCTCCCGCAGCGTGCCGGAGAAGAGGAAGGCGTCCTGCTGCACGATGCCGATCTGCGCCCGCAGCGAGGCCAGGGTCATGCGGCGGATGTCCATCCCGTCGATGGTGATGCGCCCGGTATCCAGCTCGTAGAAGCGCGGCAGCAGCGAGCAGAGCGTGGTCTTGCCGGCGCCGGAGGGGCCGACGAAGGCCACCGTCTCCCCGGCTCCGATCTCCAGGTCGATATCGCGCAGCACCGGCTTGTCCGGCGTGTAGCCGAAGGAGGCGTGCTCGAAGCGGATGTCGCCGCGCAGCGGCGGCGCCGGCACGGCATCGGGCGCATCCGCCACGTCGGGCCGGGTTTCCAGCAGCTCGATGTAGCGGCGGAAGCCGGCGATGCCCTTGGGATAGGTCTCCAGCACCGCGTTGATCTTCTCCACCGGCCGGAAGAAGACGCCGACCAGCAGCAGGAAGCCGACGAAGCCGCCGGCCGTGAGCTCGCCCCGGATCACGAAATAGGCCCCGGCGACCATCACCACCATCTGCGTCAGCCGCATGCCGAGATAGGAGATGGACAGGCTGGCCGCCATGATGCGGTAGGCCTGCAGCTTGGTATCGCGGTAGCCCGTGTTGTCGCGGGCGAAGAGCGCCCTCTCGTGATCCTCGTTGGCGAAGGCCTGCACCACGCGGATGCCCCCGACATTCTCCTCGATGCGCGCGTTGAAGGCGCCGACGCGGCCGTAGATGGCGCGCCAGGTGCGGGTCATGCGGCTGCCGTAGTGGGTGGAGATCCAGCTCGTCAGCGGCACGATCACCGCCGTCATCAGGGCCAGCGGCATATTGACCCAGAGCATCAGCGCGAAGGCGCCGAGGAAGGTCATCACCGCGATGAACAGGTCTTCCGGCCCATGATGCGCGACCTCGCCGATCTCCTCCAGGTCCTTGGTCAGCCGGCCCACCAGATGGCCCGTCTTCTGGTTGTCATAGAACCGGAAGGAGAGCTTCTGCAGGTGGTCGAAGGCTCGCCGCCGCATCTCCGTCTCGATATTGATTCCGAGCATGTGGCCCCAGTAGTTCACGATGGCCATCAGCCCGGTATTGGCGAGGTAGATGAAGATCAGCCCCGCCGAGGCCAGCAGGATCAGCGGCCAGTCCTGCCGCGGCAGGAGATGGTCCACGAAGGCCCGCACCGCGATGGGAAAGCCCAGTTCCAGCAGGCCCGACAGCACTGCGCAGCCGAAATCCAGCAGGAAGAGGCGCCGCCAGGGGCGGTAATAGGCGAAGAAGCGACGGAGCATGGGGCGGGGACTCACGGCGGCGCGGCGGGGACAGGGGTGCAGAACCCCGTTGCGGGGGAAGCGTCAAGCCCGTCCCTGCCCGGCCAGCGCGACGGCATGGCGAGTGTTTGTATCGCCTTCGCATCACAGAACTGTTATACACGCTCCGATTGCGGATATTTCCAGACTCGTCACCTCACCTGCCACCTCTGCTGTCCGGGATGACATGCCGGTCGCCACACCAGAACGCACAACCCCACTCCAGATCACCACGGACCCGGAGATCGCCCCATCCGGCCCACGGCTGGTCGAGCGGCTGAACGGCGGACCGGCGGGCAACGGGTGGTCCGGCCACAACTTCTCGCTGGAAACCATCCCCCTCCTGCGGGAGGCGCTGATGCTCCTGCCGCAGCCGCTGATGGTGACCGACCCGGAGATGCGGCTGGCCCTCACCAACCACGCCTGGCAGGACACCTTCCCCGTGGCCGCGGCGGATATGCTTCCCCTTGCCCCTGTCCAGCCCATCATCGAGCGCATTGCCGCCACGGGCGAGTATGGCCCGGGGTCCTCGATGCGCCATGCCGCCTTCCGCAAGGAAGCGATCCGCAGTGGCCACCGCTTCCAGCTCGAACGGCAGCGCCCCGGCGGGGTGCACCTGCTGGTGGCCGGCTGCCCCATGCCGGGGGGCGGCTACCTCACCCTGCTGACCGACATCTCGGCGCAGCGGCAGTCGCCGGATGCCCTGGCCTTGCGAAAGGAGCTGGAGGCCCTGCGGACCGCCAACCGGGAACTGGACCGGCTGGCCGCCACCGATCCGCTTCTCGGCATCGCCAATCGCCGGGGCCTCATCCGCTTCGCCATGGCGGAGGCGGCACGCCTGGGCCGGGAAGGTGGATCCTGCGCGCTGATGCTGCTCGACCTGGATCATTTCAAGGCGATCAACGATCGGCATGGCCATGCCGGCGGGGACCTCGTGCTGAAGGCGGTGGCCGCCACGCTGCGCGGCGCGCTGCAGGAGGGGGACCACCTCGCCCGGCATGGCGGGGAGGAGCTGGTCGCCCTGGCGCCGGGCGCCGGCGCGGCCCAGGGGCACGAG